>CALNBU010000533.1 GCA_937875615.1 uncultured Archangium sp. | reverse complement strand
GCGACTTCTGCACGCCCCCGATGTGAGGGAGCAGCGTCGCCGACGCCTCGGCGCTGCGCCGCGTCACCCGCGAGGTCGCGCCCTGACCTCGCCGCGCTTGTAGGGGCAGCGGTGAAGTGCCATGCACTGCGGGCGTGTCGTCGTCGCTCCTGAAGCGTTTTTCGCAGGTGAGGGTGTTGCTGGTCGGCGACCTGCTCGCGGACCACTACGTCTACGGCCAGACCGAGCGGGTCAGCCGGGAGGCGCCGGTGCTCATCGTGCGCCACGAGCGCGAAGAGGTGAAGCTGGGGGGCGGCGCCAACGCCGCCGCCAACGCCGCCGCGCTGGGCGCGAAGGTGACCGCGCTGGGGGTGCTGGGCCGCGATGACATCGGCCGGCGCATGGCGGGGCTGTTCAAGGAGCGGGGGGTCACGCTCCGCGCCGTGACCGCCGCGCACACCGAGACCCGGACCCGGGTGCTGGCCGGCGGCGTCTCCACCCGGCGTCAGCAGATGCTGCGCATCGACCGCGGGGTGGTGGTGGGCGAGCTCCCTCCGAAGACCAGGGCCCGGCTGGCCGCCGCGCTGCGCCGGGAGGGCCCGCGGGCCGACGTCATCATGGTGTCCGACTACGGCGCGGGCGTGCTGTGCGACGAGACGCGCGCGGTGCTGCGCGAGCTGGCGAAGCGGGGCACGCCGGTGTCCGTCGACTCGCGCTTCTCGCTGGCCGACTACGCGGGCCTCACCATCTGCAAGCCCAACGAGCCCGAGCTGGCGGCGCTCACCGGGCGCAGCCTCCACACCGAGGCGGCGTTCGCCGCCGCCGCCCGGGAAGCCCAGGTGCGCCTGGACTGTGCGGTGCTGCTCGTCACCCGGGGGCGGAAGGGCATGACGCTGCTGGAGCGCGGGCAGCGGCCGCTGCGGCTGCCGGTGCACGGCGGCGCGGAGGCCGTGGACGTCACCGGGGCGGGCGACACCGTCAGCGCCACCTTCGCGGTGGCCCTGGGCGCCGGCGGGGCGCCCTTCGAGGCCGCGCGGCTGGCCAACATCGCGGGAGCGCTGGCGGTACAAAAAGAGGGCACCGCCACCGTCTCCCGGGCGGAGCTGGAGCGGGAGCTGCGCCGATGACGCTCGACGAGGCCCAGCGCCAGGTCGAGGCGTGGCGGGCGCAGGGGCTGACGGTGGCGCTGGCCAACGGCGTCTTCGACCTCTTCCACGTGGGCCACCTGCGCTACCTCGAGGCGGCGAAGCAGCTCGCCGACCGGCTGGTGGTGGCCGTCAACTCCGACAGCTCGACGCGCGCCTACAAGGGGCCCGAGCGCCCCATCGTCCCCGAGGCGGAGCGGCTGGAGATTCTCCGCGCGCTGCGGTGCGTGGACCTGGCGGTGCTCTTCGCGGAGCCCGACGTGCGCGCCGTCATCCGCGCGCTGCGGCCCGACGTGCAGGTGAAGGGCACCGACTACACGCCCGACTCCATCCCCGAGAAGGCCGAGGTGGAGGCCTACGGAGGCCGGGTGGCGGTGGCGGGAGACCCCAAGGCGCACTCGACCACCGCGCTGGTCGCCAGGTTGAAAGCCTGATACCGACTCGGGGTCATGCCGAATAGCATGACCGGGTTTGGGTCCGGCACGGCCACCGTCGGCGCGGAGTCCTTGACGGTGGAAGTGCGCTCAGTGAATCACAAGTTCTGCGAGGTGAAGGTGCGCCTCCCACGGGAGCTCGCCGCGCTCGAGCCCACGTTGGTGAAGCAGGTGAAAGACCGGCTGGCGCGCGGCGCCGTCGACGTCGCGGTCCGGCGCGCTGCGCGCACGGCGGCGGGCGTGGTGCCGCAGGTCGACGTCGGGCTGGCGAAGGAGTACCGCCGGGC
>CALNBU010000532.1 GCA_937875615.1 uncultured Archangium sp. | reverse complement strand
GCCTGCATCGCCTGCGGCATGTCGCCCACCTCGTCGAGGAACAGCGTGCCGCCGTCGGCCAGCTCGAACTTCCCGCGGCGGGCCGCGACCGCGCCGGTGAAGGAGCCCTTCTCGTGGCCGAACAGCTCCGACTCGATGAGCTCGTGCGGCACCGCCGCGCAGTTGAGCTTCACGAAGGGCCCGCTCTTGCGCTTGCTGTGGGCGTGGATGGCCCGTGCCATCAGCTCCTTGCCGGTGCCGTTCTCCCCGGTGATGAGCACCCGCCCCTCGGAGGGTGCCGCCCGGGCGATGAGCGCGTACACCCGCTGCATGGCCGCGCCCTGGCCCACCATGTCGAATCGGCCGCTCTCCGCGCGCAGCGTCGCCAGTTCGTCGAGGGCCCGCTGGTGCGCCAGCGCGTTCTTCAGCGCCAACAGCATGCGGTCGCGGCTCAGCGGCTTCTCCAGGAAGTCGCGCGCCCCCAGCTGCGTGGCCCGGACCGCGGTGTCGATGGTGCCGTGGCCGGACATCATGATGACCGGCAGCTCCGGCTTGAGCGCCTGGAGCTTTCCCAGCGCCGTCAGGCCGTCCATGTCGGGCATCTTGACGTCCATCAGCACCGCGTCGACGGGCCGCGCCGCCACGATGTCGAGCGCCACCTGTGCGCCGGAGGCCAGCTCCACCCGGTAGTCCTCGAGCTGCAGCGCCTGACTCAGCGTCAACAGAATATTCCGTTCGTCATCAACGATGAGCACCGTGGCTGCCATGCGACTCCTCCGGGTGAAAGTGTGGCCAGTTTGCCGCGTTTTCAGGCCGGCCTACCGTGAGAATGAAAACGGCGTGCCAACCACACCACTTGGAATCACTACGCTTTCTTCTGAACCAGTGCTACGCCCTCGCACCATGCGACACCTTCCCCACATCGGTTTCACGCTTGCGCTGTTGCTGGGTCTCACCGGCTGCCCGCCCACGTACCCGAAGTGCGAGAGCGACGAGCACTGCAAAGAGAAGGGCGAGGTCTGCGTCCAGGGTCAGTGCCAGGAGTGCGCGACCAGCGACCAGTGCAAGACCGGCTTCGTCTGCGAAACGAACAAGTGCGTGCCCAAGCCCGAGTGCACCGGTGACTCGGCCTGCGGCGACGGCAAGAAGTGCAGCAAGGGCAAGTGCGTGGTCGACGCGCAGAGCTGCGAAGCCGACGACGACTGTCCGTCTGGCTATGGCTGCACCGCTGGCCGCTGCCAGCCGGTGTCGTCGCAGCCGGTGTCCTGCACCAGCTTCGAGGCGGTGCGCTTCGGCTTCAACGACTACGCCCTGACCTCGGACACCCAGAGCGCGCTGGCGCAGTACGCCGACTGCATCAAGAAGGGCACGCTGCGCTTCACGCTCGAAGGTCACGCCGACGAGCGCGGCACCGAAGAGTTCAACATGGTGCTCTCGCAGAAGCGCGCGGCCGCGGTGCGCAAGTACCTGGTGGACCTCGGCGTGACCGGTGGCGCCATCGACACCATCGGCTACGGAGAGAACAAGCCGGTGGTGTCGGGCTCCAACGAAGACGCCTGGGCCCGCAACCGCCGCGTGGAGTTCCGCAAGCGCTGAGCTGACGCGGGGGCTACGCTGGCCACCGCATGGCTCGACCAGCGCTGTCGTCGTCGCTTCGTCCGGTAGGCGCGCTGCTCGCCGTGTTGGTCGCCTGCGGAGAGGCGCCCGCCATGGATGCGGGCGTCGATGCCGGCCCATCGGCGCGTGGAGACGTGGGCGCGCCGGACGCCGGGAGCGACGCCGATGCAGGGCCCGCGCGCGACGCAGGTGGCATGGAGGTCGATGCGGGTTGGCCGGTGTTGTTGGGCGCGGACACCTGCGGCGATGCGCCGGAGGTGACGGCCGGCGGGACCTTCCTCGGCACCACCGCTTCGATGCAGGACGACTACGGCTTCGGGCTGGGCGCGGGGTGTCCGGCGGGAGGCACGGCGTCGGGGCGCGACGTGGCGTACCGGTTGAGCCCCACGTCGACCACCCAGTACCGGGTGACGGTGCGGCCGCTGCGCGCGCAGTTCGACCCGATGCTGTACGTGCAGGGGACCTGCGGCGCGGAGAGCTGTCTTGCGGGGACGGTGCGCACTGGCCCCGGAGCGCCTGAGTCTCTCTCGTTCGGCGTGCCCGGAGGGCAGACGGTGTACCTCATCGTCGACGGCGAGCTGACGTCGTCCGGGCCATACGAGCTCGAGGTGCTGGCGCGCTGAGGCGCCCGGTCGTTCAGCTCCCGGCGCTGGCGAGGCGCTGCGCGACGCGCGCCGCCCACTCGGGCTCGAGCTCGATGCTCACCGGCGTGCGCGCGAGGCGCTGCGCCGCCGAAGGAATCGAACCGGAGCCCGCGAAGGCGTCCACCACCAGCGCGCCCGGGCGACTCCAGGTGCGCACCAGCGGCTCCAGGACGCCGAAGGGCTTGTGGTTGGGGTGGTTGCCCCAGCGCGCGGCCTCTCCGTCGTCGTCGTAGCCGGCCACCGCGGCCCAGGGAATGGCTGGCGCGTCGGCGCCCTGGGGTGGCGCCGGACGGCGGCTGAACACCAGGGCGGTCTCCACCATGCGCAACAGCTCTTCGCCCGAGTTGCCCTCGCGGGTGCGCTTGGCCCAGACGAACTCGCCCAGCAGGTGAGGGTAGCCGAGCGCGGCGCACACCTCGATGAGCGGCGCGCGGCCCAGCAGGTTCATCCACACCACCAGCGGCGCCTCTTCGGCGAGGTGCGTGACCGCCACCGACAGCCAGGCCCTGGTGAAGTCGCGGAACTCCCGCACGGTCTCGAAGCGGCGCACCGGCCCCCGGTCGAGCTTCACGCCCTTGGCCTCGCGCAGGTCGCCGCCCTTCCTCCTCCGCGTCAGCAGGCAGTACGGCGGGTCGGTGATGAGCGCCTCGGCGCGCCGTCCGTCGAGCGCCCGCCGCCACGTCGCGTCGTCGGTGGCGTCTCCCTGTACGCACGTCATTGTTGGG
>CALNBU010000531.1 GCA_937875615.1 uncultured Archangium sp. | reverse complement strand
CGAGCTCGCCGGCGGCGCGGTGGATGTCCGCCGCCGCGGCGTAGAAGCCGCGCAGGGCCTCGCCGCCTTCGAAGCGCGCCGCCGAGGCCACGGTGGCGTCGAGCTCGTCGTGACAGTCGAAGGTCTGCCCGTCGTCCCAGGTGTAGCGCGCGTGGTGTGTCAGCCGGGTGAAGCGGGGCAGCAGGTCGGCCGCGCCCAGGCGCTCGAAGGTCTCGCGCACCACGTGCGGCAGCGTCAGCAGCGTGGGGCCGGTGTCGAGGCGGAGGCCGTCGCGCGTCACCAGCTGCGCCTTGCCGCCGAGGGCGTGGCCCTGCTCGAACAGGGTCACCGCGTGCCCGGTGCGGGCCAGCTCCGCGGCGGCGGTCATGCCGCCGAGGCCACCGCCGATGACCGCCACGCGCTTCATGCGGCCCTCCGGGTCGGGCGGACCAGCACCCGGGCGAAGCGCCACAGCCGCGCGGGCGTCGACAGCGAGGCGCGGGCGGAGAAGACGTCGAAGTGACGCGCCTCGATGACATCGAGGATGCCGCCGTAGAGGTCGGCCAGCAGCGTCACCACGCGGGGCGCGCTGAAGCCGCTGAGCCAGCGGGCGCCCTCCACTCCTTCGGCGTACAGCGCGCGGGCCCGCTGCGTCTGCGCGCGCAGCATCCCGCGCAGAGCGTCGTTCATCACCCCGTCGGCCAGCATGCGCTCGGTGACGCCGTGCGCGGCCAGCTCGTCCTGGGGGAGGTAGACGCGGCCGCGGGCGAGGTCCTCCTTCACGTCGCGGAGGATGTTGGTGAGCTGCATGGCGCGGCCGAGGAGGTCCGCGCGGCGCAGGGCCTCGGGCTGGGTGGTGCCCAGCAGCGGCGCCATCATCAGGCCCACGGTGCCGGCGGCGCGGTAGCAGTAGTCATCGAGCTCGGCCCAGCTCGCGTAGCGCGTCTTCACCGTGTCCTGGGCCATGCCGGAGAGGAGGTCCTCGAAGGGACGCTGCGCGATGCCGAAGCGGCGCACGGTGTCGAGGAGCGCCAGCTGCTCCGCCTCGGGCCACGGGAGGCCCGGCGTCACCGTGCCGCGGAAGAGCGAGGCGATGCAGGCCCCGGCCTGCGCCAACGTCGCGCCCGGGGCGGTGCCCTGCGCCGGCTCGTCGACCACGTCGTCGAGGCGGCGACAGAAGGCGTAGAGCGCCCAGGCGCCGCGCCGCCGGTGCCCGAAGAGCGCGGCCGAAGAGAGGTAGAAGCTCCTGGCGTGGTGGCGGGTGACCAGCTGCGCCGAGCGGTAGCCGAGGGCGAGGGCGGTGCTCATGCAGCCTCCGGGCGGGCCGCGCCATGGGCGGCGAGGATGGCGTCGACGGCGAAGCCGGCGCTCAACATCACCGTGGGGACGCCGGTGCCGGGTTGAATGGAGGCGCCGCACCAGAAGAGGTCGGTCACGTCGGGGTCCTTCACCGTGGGTCGGAAGGGGCCAAGCTGCCAGAAGCTCTGGGCCAGGCCGAAGTTGGCGCCGCGCTCGAGGTTCAGGTCTGCCGCCCAGTCGTCGGGCGTCACCACCCGCTCCGCTTCGATGAGCGCCTCCACGTCGCCGTAGCCCTCCTGGGCGAGGCGCGAGAGCACCTGCGCGCGCACCCGGGGGCCCTCTTCCCGCCAGTCGACGCCCTGGTTCTGCTCGGGCACCGGGACCAGCACGTAGAGCGCGTCTTTGCCGGGCGGCGCGAAGCCGGCGCCGGTGCGCGAGGGCGCGTTGACGTAGAAGCTGACGTCTTCGGGGACGCGGCGCCGGGTGAAGACGTCGACGAAGCTGCCCTCGAAGTCGCGGCCGAAGAAGACGTTGTGGTGCAGCAGCTCCGGCAACTGGCGCGAGAGGCCCAGGTACAGCAGGTAGCCCGAGGAGGTGAAGCGCTGGCGGTCGACCTGCGCCGTGCGCCGCGGCGCGATGTCCGGAGGCAGCAGGTGGCGCACCGCGTGGGCGTAGTCGGCGTTGCACAGCACCACCTCGGCGCGGGCCTCGGTGCCGTCGGCCAGTCGCACGCCCACCGCGCGGCCCGCCTCCACCAGCACGCGCTCCACCGGCGCGCCGTAGCGAAGCGTGACGCCCTCTTCGCCGCACACCTGCTCCAGCGCCAGCGGCACCGCGTGCAGGCCGCCCTCGGGGAACCACAGCCCGTGCTCGGCCTCGGTGAAGGGCAGCAGCGAGAAGACCGACGGGGCGTCCCAGGGCGAGAGGCCCAGGTACATGGTCTGGAAGCTGAGGGCCTGACGAAGCCGGGCGTCACGGAAGAAATTGCCGACGTGCGGCCAGAGCTTCTTGAGCGCGCCCACCTGGAGAATGGCCGGCACGTTGCGCGGCGCCACGAAGGGCCACACCGAGTCGAAGTGTCGGCTGATGAAGCGGGGGAAGGCGGTCTCGTACTGGCGCCGACCCTGGGCGAGGAAGCGCTGGTAGCGCTGGGCCGCGCCGGGCTCGAGGCGCTCCAGTTCGGCGTGCATGCGCGCCTCGTCGCTCCACAGGGTGAAGCGGGAGCCGTCGCGGTAGTGCACGCGGTAGTGCGGGTCGCAGCGCGTCAGGGTGAGCAGGTCGCTCAGCCGGCGTCCCACGGAGGCGAAGGTGGCCTCGAGGACGTGCGGCATGAGCAGGATGGTGGGGCCGAGGTCGAAGCGGAAGTCGCCCAGGGTGACGCGCCCGCACCGCCCGCCGGGGCCGGCCTGCTTCTCGAAGACGGTGACGTCGAGGCCCGCGTGGGCCAGCTTCATGGCGGCGGTCAGTCCTCCGACGCCGGCGCCCACCACGATGGCGCGGGTCATGCGTTCCTCCGGGCGAGGCCGGAGATGAGCTGCCGCAGCGTCGCGCAGCCGGGCGCGTCGCCCAGGGCGTCGAGGCAGCGCTCGGCGGAGCGGGTGCGGGCCTCGATGAGCTTCTGGGTGGCGCGCTCGCCGCCCCACCGGGTCACCAGCGCGCGCGCGGCCTCCAGCTTCTCCGGAGAGGG
>CALNBU010000530.1 GCA_937875615.1 uncultured Archangium sp. | reverse complement strand
TTCAGCGCCGGATCGGCGATGGCGGCCAGGGCGGCGCGGGTCTCCTCCACCGCCACGAAGCCCCACTCCCGGTAGGTCCTCGAGGGCAGGAAGCCCGCGCCCAGCGAGAGGCCGTCGTTCCAGTTCCAGTCGGGCACGCCCGCGACGCTGCCGTCGTGCCACGACGCCACCGGCACCGCGGAGGGAGAGAGCGTGAAGCGCGTCGGCGCGAGGTTGGCGTAGTACGCGGTGACGCCGTGGGTGACCGCCCGGTGCCGCCCGCTGTCGGCCATGGCTCGAGCCGTAGACGGTGAAGCCGTCGGCCACCAGCGAGTAGCCGATGATGAAGGCACAGGTGAGGAACGCGGTGAGCGGTATGGACAGCAACAGCGCCGCCGGACCACGCCGCCGCGCGATGACGATGCTCCCCGGACCGATGACCAGGGTGAAGAGCGTGATAATGAGGAGGAAGCGCCCCAGCGGCGCGGTGGCCTGTGGGAGGAGCCGCGTCACCGACCCGCCGGGGACCTGCCGGCGGCGGTAGGTGTTACCGGTGTCCTGCGGGCTGACCGGGAGCGTGGGCCGGAACACCACGGCGTCGGCGGTGGGGTGCTCGGTGACCAGCAGCAGGCCGAAGCCATAGCGCTGCGATGGCGCCTTCAGGTCGGCGAGGGGGAACGTCGCCGTGTCGAGCAACGGGCCCTTCACCAGCACGTGCCCGCCGGTGAGCAGGTAGCTCTCGAGCGCCTGTCTGGCCGGCGCCTCGAGCGCGTCGAGCAGCGCAGGGTCGGGCACCACCACCAGGTCGAAGCCCACCCAGGCGGCCAGCTCCGACGGCGCCTCCGAAGGTGGAATGGCCTGCACCTGCACGTTGGCCTGCGCGTAGCTCGGCGGCGTGTCGACGAAGCGCTCGAACTGCTCCGGCTTCGAGAGCGTCAGCACCGCGCGCTGCGGCGGGTACAGGTTCTGGAAATAGAGGTTCGTCTGCCTGGCGGCGCGCACGCCAGGCCCGGAGACGGTGACCATGCCGTAGCGCAGCTCCGCAGGCACCGGCACCGACACCACCCGTCGCTCGCCGCGCTTGAGCTCCACCTCCCGGTCCACCCGACCGGGTCCGCCCGAGGCGCGGATGGACAGCTTCAGCGTCTGATCGAGGCCCTCGCGGTTGTCGATGAAGAAGCGCGCCGGCACCGAGCCGCCGCGCGGCAACGGCGCGCCCACCTCCATCGCCACCCGGGTGGCACCGTCGGCCACGTCCACCCGCGAGACCTGGGTCACCTGGTAGTCGAGCAGCGAGACGCGCTCGGGGTCGCCATCGAGCTCGACCTCTTCGGCGGCTGCGTCGAACTGCGCCACGCACAGCCAGGCGGCGACCGCCAGGGCCTCAAGCACGCGACACCTCGGGCACCGCGTCGAGCAACTGCCGGACCACCGCCTCGCCGGTGACGCGCTCCAGGCCCGCTTCGTACGAGAGCACCAGCCGGTGGTTGAAGACCGCCACCGCGAGGTCCTTCACCTCATCGAAGCCCACGTTGGGCTTGCCCCGGGCCAGCGCCCACGCGCGCGCGGCCGCCGCCAACGCCCGCGCCGCGCGGGGCGAGGCGCCGTAGCGCACGAAGCGGCGGACGTGCTCCG
>CALNBU010000529.1 GCA_937875615.1 uncultured Archangium sp. | reverse complement strand
GGCGGTGCCGTTGCAGAAGCCCCCGTCGTCGCAGGGCGTGCCCGCGTCGAAGCTGGCGGAGAGGCAGGCGCCATCTGGTGCGCAGCCGGCGGGCTGGCTGCACGAGGTGGGGGCGCAGGTCACGCGCGTGCCGGCGCACTCGCCCGGCGCGCCGCAGTGATCATCGATGGTGCAGGGATCTTCATCGTCGCAGCCCGCGTCGGGCGTGGCGGTGTGTTCGCAGTCTCCGGAGAGGCCGCAGAAGCTGCCGGCGCCGTAGCACTGGCCCGAAGGCGGCGTGCAGGTCTTCAAGATGCCGAGGCAGCGCCCGTCTTCGCGACAGCCGTCGTACTCGGTGCAGGGATCTTCGTCGTCGCAGCTGTTGCCCACCTTGAACTCGTAGGCGCACGCCCCGTCGGCGCCGCACAGCCCGCTGGGCGCGTAGCAGCTCACGGGGGCAGGCGGCGTCCTGCAGGCGATGCTGCCTCCGCCGCACACCCCCGCCTGGCACACCTTGCCGCTCAGGCAGCTCCGGCCGTCGTCGCAGGCCGCGCCCTCGCAGTCGGTGTCCTCGCAGTCGATGCGCCCGTCGCCGTCGTCGTCGAGGCCATCGTCGCAGATGGTCTCGGTGACGCCCGCCGCGCGCCTCAGCGTCAGCTTGGCGGGGACGATCTGCCCTCCGCGGAACGTGGCGGTCACCGGGGCGGCCTGCTCGGCGGGCTCAGGCTGCCGGGTGCAGGCGTCGTCGAGGAAGCCGGTGGCGGTGAGGGTGATGGTCTGCGCGAAGTCGCCCCGATTCACCGCCACGTCGAGGAAGGACTGCCCCTCGATGGCGATGCACCCGGTGTCGGCCGCGGGCCCTCCCCGGGCGTAGACGACGAGGTGGGTGGCGGCGACGCCGCTCTCCACCTGCACCGTCACCGCGATGGCCTCGCGCCGCGCGCACCCCAGCGCGCCGAGCGCCAGCAGCGCCAGACACCACCTCATGGCGCCTCCGGGACGTCGCGGCCTTCGCCGAAGCCGAGGATGGCGAAGGGGGCGGGAGTTTCGGCGAGGGCCTGCTGGAGCACCTCCACCGGCTCGACCTCTCCGTCGTCGGCGAGCGGGAAGGTGCCGTAGTGCATGGGGACCGCCAGGGTGGCGTTCAGGTCGAGCGCGGCCTGCACCGCTTCCCGGGGCGACATGTGGATGGGGGCCATGAACCACTCCGGCTTGTACGCGCCGATGGGGAGCACCGCCAGCCGCATCGCGCCCAGCCGGGAGGCGACCTCGCTGAAGTGTGGCCCGTAGGCGGTGTCGCCGCCGAAGTAGGCGCGGCCCGCCGGCCCCTCGAGCACCCAGGCCGACCACAGCGTGCCGTCGGAGTCGAACAGGCCCCGGTTGGAGAAGTGCTGGTTGGGGACGCTGTGGATGGTCACGCCGCGCAGCGTCCGGGTCTGCCACCAGTCGAGCTCGGTGACGTTGCGCAGGCCCTGCGCCCGGAGGAACTCGGCGTTGCCGAGGCCGGCGTAGAGCTGCACCGCCGGCCAGGTGGCGGCGATGCGCTGGAGCGTGGGCACGTCGAGGTGATCGTAGTGGTTGTGGGAGAGCACCACCGCGTCGATGCGGGGGAGCGACTCGAAGCGGAGGCCGGGT
>CALNBU010000528.1 GCA_937875615.1 uncultured Archangium sp. | reverse complement strand
TGCTGACGCTGGCCCGCGCGCGGCGCGGACAGGCGCGCTGACCCACGCCTCAGGGAGGCTGGTTGGTGCCGCGGTCGCCGTCGCCCTGACGCAGCGCCTTGAAGAGGTGGACCACCTCCATCACGTCGAAGGAGAGGCGCGTCTCGAAGGTGCCGTGGTGCCGAGGCTGCGCGTACTCCCAGCCGGCGCCGACGCCCAGCTGCACGCCCAGCACGCGCACGCCCAGCAGGCCCGTCACCAGGCCTCCCGGCGCGCGGCCGTCATGGAAGCGCACCAGCCCCTCGAGGCGCAGCGGGAAGCCCACCGTCAGCGCCCGTGACAGCTTGATGGTGAGCAGGTCGTGGCTGACCCACGCGCCAGCGTCGAAGGCCCAGGGCCGCAGCGCGCCGCCGCCGTTGAAGCGCCCCAGCGCGCCGAAGCGCCACTCGTGCACCCGGGCGCCGAGGCCCACCGAGACGCCGCCGAAGGCCCCCGCATCTGCGCGGCTCAGGCGCGTGGCGAAGTGCGCGCCCACCTCCGGCACGAAGGCCCACGGCGACTCCACCGGCTCCGACGCCCACGCCGGCAGCGCCAGCAGCACCCACGTCAACGCCCGCGCCTTCATCGCGCACCGCCCGCGGGACAGGCGAAGTAGTGCGGCGTGCCCGGCTGCGTGGGCGGCTGACTGGAGAGCACCTCGCAGTACGGCACCTCCCCGAGGATGCGCGCCCGGCCGGCCTCGAAGCGCCGCAGGTGACTGCACTCCGGCTGGGCGTAGGCCGCCGCCCACGCGGCCAGCCCGCCGGCGGCGTCGTGCGCGGCCGCGGCCTTCATGTGCGCGTCGAGCTCGCTCCACCCCAGCTGCGCCGCCAGCGAGGGCCGCGGCCCGCCGGTGACGTTGTCCCCCAGCAGCCGCGCGATGGCCGCGCGACGCCCCCACACGAAGAGGCCGCGCATCACGTACTGGTCGAAGGAGTACCCGGCCTCGGCCATCAACGCCGGCGGGGCGTCCGACGGCACGAAGACGGGCAGCACCAGCGTCTCATCGGCCTCCAGCCCACCGGCCACCTTCAGCGGCCCGGAGCTGGACCTGCCGCACAGGGAAGGCGGGGCCTCGCCGTCCGGCACCATCTTCTGGCACAGCGCCGTGAAGTCCTCCCGGCGCCCCTCGGCGAAGCGCTGCGCCGCGATGGCCTCGTCGACCGCGAGCTGCGACGACATCTGGTTGATGGCGTTGAGGCCCACGTCGGCCACGGTGAAGGGCCTCGGCGAGGGGAGGCCGTCGAAGCGCGTCGTCTCCAGCGCCAGCACCCGCAGCCGGGCATTGGAGGCCAGCGGGCGGCTCAGGCGCAGCGCCCGGTACGCGGGGAAGCCGGAGCGCAGCCCGCCGTCGAGCCACGCGCTGCACTCGCCGCCGTCGGTGAGCCCCGACCAGGTGTGGCGCACCGGGCGGGCGAAGAGCGGCAGCACCACCGAGGCCATGGCCCCCGAGCTGAGGCAGTACTCCAGGCTCCCCGGCTCGGCGACGCCGCGGCTGCCCAGCCCGCGCGCGGGCAGGCCCGCACACGCGCGCTCGTCGAGGCCCAGCGTCTGGTTCTGCATCACGTCGACGGCCACCACCGTGCGCAGCAGCGCGTTCTCGTTCAACAGCGGCCCGAAGTTCGCCAGCAGCGGGTCGATGATGGTGCTGGTCATGGGGTCGAAGCGGATGAAGCCCGGCCGCGCGCTGCTCAACATCCCCACCAGCCCCGTGACGGGCGCCTCCTCGACGCACATCAACCGCTTCTCGGTGTTGTAGGCGAACTCCTTCAGCAGCAGGCGCAGCGCGCACAGCTGGGGGCGACGCGAGGACGGGTCCGCCGCGAGCGCGGCGATGATTTCTCCGCCCGGAAAGGCGCCCGGCGGCGGCGCCGCGAAGCACCCCGGCGCCGGCGGCGGGCCGACGTAGGGGAGCTCCGGGGGCAGCGCCTCGGAGAGACACGCCTCCAGCGCCGCGACCACCGGCGGCGACAGCCCGACGTCGTCGATGGCGTACACGTCGAGCAGCTGCGCCAACAGCGCGCCCACGCTGGTGCCCACCACGCCCTCGAAGCGCGTGGCCAGCTCCGCCGCCTGCGCCGCGGGGGCGTCGGTGCGCCGCACCTCGGCCAGCGCCCGCTCGCGCGCCGAGAGCAACTCGAAGAGGAAGCCGGCGGGGAAGGCCCCGTTGGCCGCGCCGCCCGAGAGCGCCA
>CALNBU010000527.1 GCA_937875615.1 uncultured Archangium sp. | reverse complement strand
CGGCGGGGCCCGTGGCAGACATCCACGACGTGCGCATCGTTCGCATCACGCCCTTCGGCATCGTCACGGTGTGGAGCCTGGTGATGCCGGGCAACGAGACCCAGGTCACCCTGCCGCAGGTGGCGGTGAACAAGCTCAACCAGGAAGAGTTCGGACAGCAGCTCGCGGTGCTCATCTACAGCATCCGTTCGCCCCGCTTTAACTACAACCAATGGACCTACGACGTGCTCTTCGCCCAGTCCTGGTCCAGCTTCACTGTCACCGCAGGCGGTTTCTTCAATCCATGAATCCTTCATTCAAGTGGCTGTCTCTGGTGGCGTTCTTCGCTCTCGCGGGTTGTCGCGAGCAGCCGGTGGTCACCGATGGCTGTCGCGAAGACGTCGAGTGTATCGGCTCCAGCAACACCCCCGCGTCGGCCTGGCGCTGTGAGCAACAGACCGGCGAGTGCTATTGCCGCACCAACCTCGCCTGCCCGGCGTCGCAGTACTGCAACAGCGTGGGCTTCTGTCAGGACCGCTCGGGCTGTCAGACCAACCTCGACTGCGTCGACCCCAGCAGCTACTGCGACACCGGCAGCGGCCAGTGCGTGGCGCGCAGCCGCTGCACGACCGACCTCCAGTGCATGCTGGGCGAGGTCTGCAACAAGGACCAGCGCTGCGTGCAGGGGTGCCGCGTCAACGGCGACTGCCCCGGCACCGCCTGCCGCTGCGACGACGAGGCCTGCAACACCACCTGCACCGGCAGCACCCCGGAGGAGCTCGCCAACTGCAAAATCGGCGTGTGCGACCCGTACTTCTGCTCGGACCCCTCGTTCTGCCGCTTCGGCGAACAATGCGGCGTGCAACCCGACGCGCGCCACCTGCTACAGCGACTACGACTCCAACACGCGCCCCTATTGCGACAACTGCACCTTCGGCGGCGGCACCGAGGTGTGCGGCTATGGCCCCAACTTCTGTCTCGTCGACACGCGGTACGGCGGCTCCTTCTGCGGCGCCGACTGCAGCGCCGACCAGGCGTGCCCGCGCGGGTACAACTGCTCCGACGTCATCGTGGTGTCGACGCAGTGGGCCTGCGGCCCCGGCCAGGGCTGCGCGACCAACCCCAACGTCCCCTGTTACGCCGATGGCGGCTGCCCGCGCGGCGGCACCTGCGACCAGCCGTCTGGCCTGTGCGCGCCGGCGTGCGACGTCGACGAAGGTGACACCTTCGGCTTCTGTAGCTGCCTCGTCGACAACGACTGCGCTCAGGAGACCTGCACCGGCGCCGGCGAGTGCAGCATCAGCCGCAAGGCCTGCATCGACGACAACGACTGCCGGTCCATCCGCTGCGTCGACTTCCAGGGCGCGGGCGGCTGCCTCATCGGCCAGAACTGCGCGCCGGGCAACGGCCTGTCGTGTCACGAGGTGCGACCGCAGTAACCGCTTCCCTTGGGCTGCATCGGGTGGCGCCGATGCAGCCAGGAACTTGCGCACAGCCCCCGCTGGCGTTGGATCAGCTCCGTAGCCACCTGTTTCACCCACGGAGCCGACCATGAAAGAGCCGCAGACCGCACCCCAGCAGACCGACCGCCGTCAGGGGTCCAACTCCAACCTCTGGGCCGAGCTGGTCGCCGAGACCGCCTGGCGACCGCAGGACAAGCCGCGCTACCAGAGCGACGGCTGGCTGCGCGCGCACGGCTACCTGCCCGACCGTCGGGAAGACTCCGCTCGCCCGTCCTGACGGTGGAGGGTTGAAACTCTCCGCCGCCTGAGCGCATGGTGCAGGTGTGCTGAAGCTGCTCAAACGCCTCCCCGCCATCACCCCGGAGACGCCCGACGAGGCGCTGGTGCGCCGGGCACAGGGCGGCGAGTCGGCCGCCTTCAAGGCCCTCTTCGAGCGGCACGTGGTGGCGGTCCGGCGCTTCTTGAGAGACCTCCTCCGCACCCCCGACGCGGCCGACGACGCCACCCAGGAGACCTTCGCCCGCGCCCATGCCCAGCTGGTGAAGCTGCCCGACCACGACCGCTTCAAGGCCTGGGTCCTGGGCATCGCCCGCAACGTGGCCTTCGAGGCCATGCGGGTGCGGCGCCACGACGCGCTCGATGAAGACGACGACGCGCTCCCGGTGGCGGTCATCCCTTCGCCCGACCCCGAGGGGCTGTTGCTCGACGCGGAGCTCGAGAAGCACTTCGCGCACGCGCTCGGCACGTTGTCAGAGACGCGACGCGCGGCGCTGCTGATGCGCCTCGACCACGGCCTGGCCTACGAGGACATCGCGCAGGCCTTCGGCTGGACCTTGCCCACCGTGAAGAACGAGATTCACCGCGCGCGACTCAAGCTGCGCGTCGCGCTGTTGCCTCACCTCAAAGGAGAGCGTCCATGAGCCGCTGCGGGCGAACCTCTCACCTGGAGTCCCTGCTCCGTCACGACGAGCCGGAGCTGCGCGCCCACGCGAAACAGTGCGCGCTGTGCCGCCACGAGCTCAACTGGCTCGAGAGCGAAGCCGCCCTCTTCCGCCAGCGCGCCGGTCGCGACGAGGTGGCGCACCTGTGGTCCGGCGTGGTGCGACAGCCGCCGCGCCGGCGCTTCGGCCTGCTGATGGCCGGGCTGGCCACCGCCGCCGCCGTCCTGCTGCTCCTCGCCGCGCCGCGGACCGCGCGCACGGCCGACGAAGGCCCGCTCGAGACCGACGCGCTGATGAGCCCCGCGCTCAACTTCGACGATGAGCCGGGCTGCTCCCGCCTGCCCAGCGGCCTCGGCTTCACCTGTCAGTCCTCGCTGCCCGCCAGCGTGCTGGCCTCGAGGTAGCGCTACAGCAGGTCCTGCACGTCGAGCAGCCCCACCGCGCGGCCCCTGGCGTCCACCACCGGGAGCTGGTCGACGTGCAGTTCTCGCATCATCGTCGCCGCGGCCTGCACGAAGTCTTCGGGAGCGACCCGCTTCGGCTGCTTCACCATCACCTCGGCGATGCGCGCCTTGAGGTTCAGCGCGTCGCGCTCCGCCAACCGCCGCAGGTCTCCGTCGGTGAAGATGCCCACCAGCCGCCCGCGCGCGTCGGTGACGCAGGCCGCGCCGGGGCGTCCGGGCGTGCGCGTCATCACCCCCACCACCTCCGCCAGCGTGGCGGTGTCACGAATCAGCGGGTTGGCGACGCCCTTGCGCATCACCTCGCCCACCCGCATCACCGCGCGGCCGAGGCGCCCCGCGGGGTGGAAGCGCGCGTAGTCGGCCTGACTGAAGCCCCGACGCCACGCCAGGGTCATGGCCAGCGCGTCGCACAGCGCGTGGAGCGCCGCGGATGAAGCCGTGGGCACCAGCCCCATGGGACAGGCCTCGTCGATGGCCCCCAGCTCCACCACCAGGTCGGCGCCCTGCCCCAGCGGCGAGTCCGCGGCGGCGGTGAGCGCCACCACGGTGACCCCCAGGCGCTTGAGCGGCGGCAACAAGCGCACCACCTCCTCGGTGCTGCCGGAGTTGGACAGCGCCACCACCACGTCGCCCTCGCGCACGCGGCCCAGGTCACCGTGCGCCGCTTCAGCGGGGTGCAGGTAGAAGGACGGCACGCCGATGGACGCCAGGGTCGCGGAGAGCTTCTGCGCGATGAAGCCGGGCTTCCCCACCCCCATGCACACCACGTGGTCCGCGGCGTCGAGGGCGTCGAGGGCCGCCAGAAACCCCTTCCCCAGGCGCGGCGTCAGCGAGGCAATGGCGCGCGATTCCTGCTGCAGCACTTCACGCGCGTACTGCAGGGTGCGCCGGGCGGTGGGCATGGCGCGGCAGATGTACATCGGCTAGGTGCCGCCACGCACCTCTTTCAAGGAGTCCCGCCCATGAAGTTCTTCATCGACAGCGCCGACGTGAAGGAAATCCGCGCGGCCCACGAGCTCGGCGTGGTCGACGGCGTCACCACCAACCCCTCGCTCATCGCGAAATCGGGCCGCCCCTTCGAAGAGGTCATCCGGGAAATCTGCTCCATCGTCGATGGCCCGGTGTCGGCCGAGGCGGTGTCGCTCACCGCGCCGGAGCTCATCGCCGAGGGCGAACAGCTGGCGAAGCTGCACAAGAACATCGTGGTGAAGATTCCCATGGGCGTGGAGGGCGTCAAGGCAGTGAAGGCGCTCACCGGCAAGGGCATCCGCACCAACGTGACGCTCATCTTCTCGGCCAACCAGGCGCTGCTGTGCGCCAAGGCCGGAGCCACCTACGTCTCGCCCTTCGTGGGCCGGCTCGACGACATCTCCCAGGTGGGCATGGAGCTCATCAAGGACATCGTCACCATCTTCAAGAACTACGACTTCAAGACCGAGGTGCTGGTGGCGTCGATTCGCAACCCGGTGCACGTGCTGGAGTCGGCGAAGCTGGGCGCCCACGTCGGCACCCTGCCGCTGTCGGTCATCAACCAGCTGGCCTCACACCCGCTCACCGACGCGGGCATCCAGAAGTTCCTCGCCGACTGGGAGAAGGTGCCGAAGGCGAAGTGAGCCCCGGCACCTCCGCCGCTACTGGATGGTGCCGGCGACGGGAATCTGCAGGCCCACCGAGCGGGTGGTGGGCGTCACCGTGAAGGTGGCCGACTGCGGGGCGGTCATGTCGGAGGTGGGCGCGCCGGTGACGGTGAGCCTGCCGATGTACCCGTTCCACCAGGTGGTGAAGCGCGTGTGGTACGCGCAGATGGGCGCGCCGCCACACGGACCGGTGCCCGCAGCGTTGAGCAGCGGGTAGGTGACGTCGAAGCCGTAGCCGTCGAGCAGGGTACCGATGCTGGCGAAGTTGAAGCTGCCCTTGTTCCCGGTGCGGGAGGCGGGCAGCGTGGTGCCACCCTCCATGCGGTTGAGCCGCGGGTCGCGGGCGAAGACCTCCCAGCTGACCTCACCGCCCTTCGGCACATTGAAGGACGACTGACTCGTCGACGCCACGAGGGCCGAGTCGGTGTAGAGCACCCAGGCCTTGGTCCACACCTTGGTGTTGGCGTCCCAGTGGCCGTTGGGACCATCCCACACGCCGTTGCCGTTCACATCGCCCGCCGAGATGGGGATGTCCTCCCCGTCGAAGATGTCGTTGTCGTTGGTGTCGACGAAGGGCTCGCCGATGTCGACGAAGGGCTCGCCGGGGTCCCACGTGCCGTTGTTGTTGACGTCGGTGAAGTGCTCTTCACCATCGGTGAAGGCCACGATGGTCACCAACCCGTCGCGCGGGTTGAGCACCAGGCTGTCCACCGCGCGCGAAGGCTCCGCGGCGCGGTTGACGGGGTACTGCGTCGCGGCGCCGAGCGGCTCGACCTCCTTGGCGGGGAAGCCGGGCGTGCTGAAGGTGTTGGTGGCTTTGCCCTCGTTGGGGTTGGTGGGCATCATCACGCTGTAGGCCAGCGCGGTGGCGGTGGCCGGAATGTTGCCCGCCTCCGAAGCGAACTCGACAATCTTCCCGGTGCCCACGGGGTTGTTCCGGCGATCGGTCAGCGTCACCACGCAGGTGCTGGGGAGGTTGAGCGGGAAGCTCGCGGCGCGGTAGGCGGCCAGGTTCACCGGAGTGCAGTTCATGCTGATGCCCTGGGAGGTGGGCTTGGCGCCGCGCACTCCGATGGTCGGCGAGGGCGAGCTGATGCCGGGCAGCACCTGGGCGGTGACCACGAAGGTGCCGGTGTTGACCCCGGCCACCACCGAGACGTCGACGAAGCCGCTGCTGTCGGTGACACCGGAGGGCTGCACCACGATGGTCGTGGCGGCCGTCTCGGTGCTGAAGGCCACCGGCACGCCCGCCACCGGCTGCGTGGCGCTGTCGGTGACGCGGAAGCGCAGCGAGGCGGTGGTGTTGAAGCCCGAGCCGGCGATGCCCATGATGGAGCACGCTGCGCCGCCACAGGTCATCGACACGTAGGTGACGGTGGTGATTTCACGGATGGCCACCGCCGTGCTGCCGTTGCGGCCGCTGCTGGGGTCGGTGGCGGTGACCGTCGCCGTCCCCGCAGTACCCGTGGGCCGCAACGTGAGCTCCAGCGCGCCGGTGGGGCCGGTGGTGCCGGGGTTGGCGAAGGCACCGCCGTCGGGCAGCGACAGCTCGCCCAGGGAGGTGGTCACCGCCAACGGCTGATTGCCCGCCGGCATGCCGTTGGTGAGCAGCAGCGCGGTGATGGGGGGGGCGTCATTGATGCCCAGATAGATGGGTGAGCGGGAGGCCATCACCGTCACGCCAGCGTCGGGCCGGGCGAAGGTGACGCTGGTGGTGGCCGACTTCCCGAACAGCACGTCGGTGGCCGTCACCTGCGAGGGGCCCGGCACGCCGGTCTCCTTCAGCAGCGCCACCACCTGCCCGCTGGAGTTGGTCAGCGCCGGCGAGACGAACGCGCCGCCGTCGAGCTCACGCAGCTCACCCAGCGTCGACTCCACGGTGATGGGGTGACCGGCGATCGACGCCCCGCCGAGGTTGTGCGACACGGTGATGCGCGCGCTCTGGTCGAAGCCGACGGTCAACAACGTCGCGTCGCTGGCGATGCTGATGCCGGCGTCGGGCAGGTAGACGGCCACGTCGACGCTCGCGCTCTTCCCGTCGTTGGTGCTCGCGGTGATGGTGGCGGTCCCCGCCGCGCCGCTCTCGGTGAAGAGCGCCTGCACCTGCCCGGCGGAGTCGGTGCTGGTGGCCACCCAGGCGCCGCCGTCGGCCGAGAGGATGGTCCCCAGCGTGGTGGACAGGTTGACGAGCTGCCCCGAGGTGGGCGCGCCGTTCAACGCGTAGGTCGCCGTCAGGGTGGCGCGCTGGCCGAGGCCCACGCCCACCGAGGTGCGCGACGACGTCAGCGACAGGCCCGCGTCGGGCATCACCGCCGGCCGCACCTGCACGTTGGTGCCGATGGAGATGGTCTTGCCTCCGAAGGCCCACTCGGCGGTGAGGCGCACGTTGCCGGTGCACGCCGGGTCCTCGGCGCGGACGCAGCCGAACTCGGTGGTGCCCTCGCCGTTGGTCAGCGAGACCTCGACGCCATCGACCAGCGAGCCCGCGCTGGACGACACGCGCACGGTGCCGGTGCCCGGGTTGTTCTCATCGTCGATGGCCTGCACCTTCACGGTGGCGACCTGGCCTTCTCCATCGAGCGTTCGTGGAGACGGGGTGATCACCAACTGCGGTTCGACCTTCGGCTCTTCACAAGCGGCGACGAAGACCGCGAGCGTGGCGACGGCAAGGAGCTGGTGGCGCATGGGTTTCTGGAGACCTTTCCCCGGTAGAAGAGGCGGCGAGTATTTTCGCCCTTGGGCCGGTGGTCAACGTTTGAAGCAAAACCGCCAAAGCGTTAGAGGCCTGCCCATGCACTTCGGCCTGTCTGACGACGAAAAAGCACTCCAGGAAGCCGCCCGTAAGTTCGCCCGCGAGGTGATGCGGCCCCGGTCGGCCCACTACGACGAGAAGAGCGAGTTCCCGCGCGAGATCATCACCCAGGCCGCGGAGCTGGGCTTCATGAACATGACGCTGCCCGCGGAGGTCGGCGGCCTGGAGCTCCCGCACGTCGCGCAGGCCCTCATCGCCGAGGAGCTGGCCTGGGGCTGCTCCGGCATGGCCACCTCGATGATCGCCAACGATCTCGCGCTCCTGCCCCTGGTGCTGGGGGCCAGCGCGGAGCAGAAGGAGCGCTTCCTCCGCCCCTTCACCGGGGATCCGACCCGCCTGGCCAGCTTCGCCCTCACCGAACCCGGCGCCGGCTCTGACGTGGCGGGCCTGCGCACCACCGCCCGCCGCGAGGGCGACTTCTACGTGCTCAACGGCCAGAAGCAGTGGATCAGCAACGGCGAGTACGCGCACCACTTCACCGTCTTCGCCACCACCGACACCAGCAAGAAGCACAAGGGCCTGCTGTGCCTGGTGGTGGAGCGCACGCTCCCCGAGGGCTTCACCACCGGCAAGCACGAGAACAAGATGGGCCAGCGCGCCTCCAACACGGTGACGCTCAACTTCGACAACGTGAAGGTGCCCGTCGCCAACCGCATCGGCGAGGAGGGCGAGGGCTTCCTGCTCGCCATGAGCACGCTCGACAACTCGCGGCCGCTCACCGCGATGTTCGCCATCGGCATCGCCCGCGCCGCCATGGAGCACGCGCTCGACTACAGCCGCCAGCGCCAGCAGTTCGGCAAGCCCATCGCCGAGTTCCAGGCCATCCAGTTCATGCTGGCCGACATGGCCGCCGACATCGAGGCCGCGCGCCTGCTGACGCACAAGAGCGCCTGGCTGCTCGACGACGGCCAGCGCAACACGCTCGTCTCCAGCTACGCCAAGCGCTTCGCCGCGGACATGGCCATGAAGGCCACCACCGACGCGGTGCAGATCTACGGCGGCTACGGCTACTCGCGGGAGTACCCGGTGGAGAAGCTGATGCGCGACGCCAAGCTCATCCAGGTCTACGAGGGCACGAGCCAGGTGCAGCGCATCGTCATCGCCCGCGAGCTCATCCGGGGCCTCTGAGCGCGCGCGCCCCGGGCTGATGGGCCCGCACAGCAGAAATCACGCAATAACGGGTTGCGATGCAGTCCGTTGATTCATAAGTCAAGCCGCCCAACACGTCGCGTCACACGCGCATTTTCCTCACGATGAAGGAGCACTCATGCCGCTGAAGATTCTCGTCACCGCGAAGCGCGTCGAAGACGCCGAGTCGAAGATCAAGGTCAACCCTGCCGGCACCGGCATCGTGCCCGACGGCCTCAAGTACAAGATCAACCCCTTCGATGAGATCGGCGTCGAAGAGGCGCTGCGCCTGACCGCCAAGCACGGCGGCGAGGTGGTGGTGGTCTCCATCGGCACCAAGGACGTGCAGGAGCAGCTCCGCCACGCGCTGGCCATGGGCGCCCACAAGGCCATCTGGGTGAACCACACCGGCCCCCTCGACCAGCTCGCCATCGCTGGCCTGCTCCAGAAGATCGCCGAGAAAGAGAAGCCTGACCTGGCCATCCTCGGCAAGCAGGCCATCGACGACGACCAGAACCAGGTCGGCCAGTACCTCGCCGAGTGGCTCGGCTGGGCCCAGGCCACCTTCGCCTCCAAGGAGGAGTCGCTGGAGTCCGACGCCGAGAAGTCGAAGACGCCCGCGCTCAAGCTCGCGGCCGACGGCAAGAGCATCACCGTGGTGCGCGAGGTCGACGGCGGCCTGCAGACCGTCGAGGCGCCGCTGCCCGCGGTGGCCACCACCGAGCTGCGCCTCAACCAGCCGCGCTTCGCGTCGCTCCCCGGCATCATGAAGGCCAAGAGCAAGCCCATCGAGGAGCACACCCCGGCGTCGCTCGGCGTGGACGCGACCCCGAAGCTGACGGTGACGAAGCTGGAGCACCCGCCCGCGCGCAAGGCCGGCATCAAGGTGCCCGACGTCGCCACCCTGGTGGACAAGCTCAAGAACGAAGCGAAGGCCCTCTAAGCGCGCTGTACAGAAAGGAACCTACACAATGGGTCACGTTCTCATCGTTGTCGAAGCCAACACCGACGGCTCTCTCCGCAAGGCCACCCTCAACGCCCTCACCGCCGGCGCGCAGCTGGCGAAGCAGTCGGGCGGC
>CALNBU010000526.1 GCA_937875615.1 uncultured Archangium sp. | reverse complement strand
CTCTGGTTCCCCGAGTGGGAGCACGGCGGCACGCCCTGGGAGAACCCCGAGGGCTACGCCAGGCACAACCCCGTCGACCACGTGGCGAAGTGGAAGACGCCGATGCTGGTCATCCACGGCGGGCGCGACTACCGGGTGGTGGACACCCAGGGCATGTCCACCTTCACCGCGCTCCAGCGGAAGGGCATCCCCTCGAAGTTCGTCTACTTCCCAGACGAGAACCACTGGGTGCTCAAGCCGCACAACTCCATCGCCTGGCACGAGCACGTGCTGGGCTGGCTCGACCAGTGGACGAAGTGAGATGCCGCGCTACGCCGCGCTGCTGAGGGGCGTCAGCCCCATGAACTGCAAGATGAGCGCGCTCCAACAGGCGCTGGAGCGCAGCGGCTTCACCGGGGTGGTGACGGTGTTGTCGAGCGGCAACGTGGTGTTCGACGCCCGCAGCGCGCCGCTGGCGAAGCTGGAGGCCCGGGTGGAGGCCGCCACCCGCACGCACCTGGGCCGGGCGTTCGCCACCATCGTGCGCAGCGTGGAGAGCCTCGGGGCGCTGTTGGCCTCGGAGCCCTTCGCGCCCTTCGGCCCGAAGCCCGGCGAGAAGAAGGTGGTGACGTTCTTCAAGGCGCCGCCCCCGGCGGTGCGGTTGCCGGTGGCCCTGGGGAAGGCGCGCATCGTGGACCTGGGCCCGGCGCACGCGCTGACGCTCTACGCGCCGGAGGACGCCGGGCCGGTGTTCATGCAGCTCATCGAGAAGACCTTCGGCAAGGAGGTCACCACGCGCACCTGGGACACGGTGGCGAAGGTGGCCGCGAAGTAGCGCGCCTCAGGCGGCGAGCTGCGGCAGGTAGTGCGCCACCTGCTTCTGCCACCAACCGTAGGTGTGCTTCGAGTCGGTGCCCCACACCTTGAGCTGCGTGGAGATGCCCTTGCTCTGCAGCTGCCGGCCCAGCTCCACCGTCTCGGGGAGACAGCGGCCCTCGAAGGCGCCGCGGCCCACCACCAGGGTGAGGCTGGTGTGTTGCCGCACGCGCTGCAGCGCGGCGCCGCCGAGGCCGGGCACGAAGGCCAGCGGGTCATTGAAGTAGACCTCGTCGGAGTAGCCGCCGCCCTTGACGAACTCCGAGGCGCGGTAGCGCCCCGACATGCCCAGCGCGCCGCGGAAGAGCTCGGGGAACTTGAGCGCGAAGAGCGCCGCGTACATCGCCCCCATGCTGCAGCCGGCGGAGGTCATGCGCAGCCGCGGCGCGCGACAGTCTTCGCGGATGAAGCGCACCAGGTCTTCGGTGATGAAGCGCTCGTATTGCCGGTGCCGGTGCATGCGCTCGCCCAGCGGGCCCTCGCCGGAGAAGGTCTGGGAGATGTTGCTCTCGGGGCAGTACAGCTTGAGACGCCCGGCCGCGAGCCATGGCTGGAGCGCCTCGACCATGCCGCTCTCTCTCCACTCGTGGGCGACGCCGGCGTTCGAAGGGAAGACGATGACCGGGCGTCCGAAGTGGCCGAACGTCCAGACGTGCGCGCGGCGACCGAGGGCCTCCGACTCCAACAGGACATGACGGGACTGCATGAGGTGCCGAGCCTAGGGCAAGGCCAGGGGCGCGTTGAAGCCCCTCCGTTGATGTGGGCGGAGGTGCTCAGGCCTGTTCGCGCAGCGCCACCTCGACGGTGAGGCCGTCGAAGGCGATTTCGCAGGGCCCGGAGAAGGACTGCCTGGCCTGCTCCAACAGCGGGCGTGGGTCGGCGTCGTGGCGGGAGCTGAGGTGCGTCAGCACCAGCCGCTTCACCTTCGCGTCGGCCGCGACCTTCCCGGCCTCGCGCGCGGTGGAGTGCCGCGTCTCGAGCGCGCGGGCCTGCTCGTCGTCGCTGAAGGTGGCCTCGTGGATGAGCAGGTCGGCCTCGCGCGCGGCCTCGGTCAGGGTGGCGCAGGGGCGGGTGTCGCCGGAGATGACCACCTTGCGGCCGGGCCGCGCCGGCCCCAGCACCTGCTCGGGCTTCACCTCGGTGCCGTCGGCCAGCGTCACCGTCTGGCCCTTCTGCAGCCGTCCGAAGTCGGGGCCGTAGGGCACGCCCAGGCGGGTGGCGGCGTCGGCGTCGAAGCGGCCGGGCCGGGTGTGCTCTTCGAGCGAGTAGCCCAGCGCGTTGACGCGGTGGTCGACCTTCACCGCCCGCACCGAGTAGCCGTTGCGCCGGAGCACCTCGCCGCCGCGCAGCTCCTGGACCTCCACGGGGAAGGCGAGGCGGTCGACGCCGAGGTGAATCGCCGCGTCGAGGATTTTCCGCGCCGGCGGCGGGCCGTAGAGCGTCAGCGACTGGGTGCGGCCGCCCATTCCCAGGGTGCGCAGGAAGCCGATGATGCCGAGGTAGTGGTCGGCGTGAAAGTGCGTGAAGAACACCGCGTCGACGCCGAAGCCGGTGCCGAAGCGAATCATCTGCCGCTGGCTGCCTTCGCCGCAGTCGAACAGGAGCAGGTCGCTGTCGGCCTTCACCGCCAGCCCCGAGACGTTGCGGTGCAACGTGGGCATGGCGGCCGAGGTGCCGAGGAACGTCAGCCGCAGAATCGACATGCCGGAGGAGCTCACAACGGGCCGACGCCTACCACACGATGCCTGTCTGGCGAGGGCGACGAGGCAGGTGCCCCGTCACGTCTCGCGGGGCGAGACGAAGGCCGCGCCCAGCACCGCCAGGGTGGCGCCCACCACGCTGGTGGTGAGCGAGGCGGGGTGCGTGTCGAGCCAGAGGTCTTCGACCAGCAGCAGCCCCAGCGCGGCGCCGGGGAGCGTGGCCCACAGCCCCGCGCGCAGCACCCGGCTGGCGCGGGGGCGGGCGTCTCGTGGCGCCAACCCCCACCCCAGCCCGGCCAGCAGCGCGCCGCACAGCAGCGCCAGCGCCAGCGTCAGCACGTGGGCGCACCGCCCTCATTCTGCCAGCGGTCGACCTCCGCCTCCGGAGTCAGCGGGCTGCGCGGGCTCCGGTCGTCCTGCCAGAGGGCGGCGAGGTTGTGGGACAGCCGCGAGAGCGACGCGCGGGTGCGCGCTCCGAGCACCTCGAGGCCCAGGGTCAACGTCGTGGTGGTGGTCTTTACGTCCATGGCGCTCCTCCTTTGAGAGGCGCCGGTGGTGCAGGCCCGATGCCAGCGCGCGTGCGAGCGGAGTCGCACCTGCACCTCCCTGCGCGCGCGCCACATCGCCGCGTGCGGTGTGGCGCGCGTGCCGTGCGGCGTCGGCGTAGCCCCGCGAAAAGACGTTCGGCACGGGCCGTGAAGAGAGCGTCGGGCATCACCCATCACGCCTGAGGAGGCACCATCATGAAGCGACGCACTCTCTCTTCGAAGCAGCTGCTGCAGTGGGTCGGGCTGGAGCGCCGCAAGAGCGCCGGGCGCACGGTGGCCACCGGCCTGGGCTTCGCTGCGCTGGGCGCGGCGGTGGGCGCGGGGGCGGTGTTGGCGCGCGCGCTCTTCCTCGGCCGCGAGAAGCAGGTGGAGCTGGAGGCGTACCCGCACGAGCACCTCGACGAAGCGGTGATGTGAGCGCCGCGTTGTCGGGCGGCGTCGCCTGTTGGAAGATGTCGGCGATGTTGAATCTGCTCCTGGTCGACGACGACGCGGTCGACGTGATGACCGTGAAGCGCGGGCTCGCCAAGGCGGGCATCGCGCACCAGTTGACGGAGGCGGCCGATGGCCTCGAGGCGCTGCGGGTGCTGCGTGACGGCGCGATGCCGGCGGCGCGGCGGCTGGTGCTGCTGGACCTCAACATGCCCCGCATGAACGGGCTCGAGTTCCTCCGCGCCCTGCGCGCGGATCCACAGCTCGCCTCGACGCCGGTGGTGGTGCTCACCACCTCGGCCCACGAGAACGACCGGCGGGAGGCGCACCGGCTCCACTGCGCCGGCTACTTCGTCAAGCCGCTGGAGTTCGCCACCTTCGTGGAGCTGCTGGGCGTCATCGACCGCTACTGGTCTCAGGTGCAGTTCTAGTCGGGCGCGGGCAGCTCGACGGTGAAGGTGGTCACGCCGTCGGCGGTGGAGCTGGCGGTGAGCTGCCCGCCGTGCGCCCGCACCACCTCGCGGCTGATGAACAGCCCGAGGCCGAGGCCCTCGCGCGCCGAGGCCGAGGTGCCCTGCACGAAGGGCTCGAACAGCGTCGGCAACAGCGCGGGGGGAATCTGCGCGCCCCGGTTCTCCACCACCAGCCGGGCACCCGTACCCGCCGGCGCCAGGGTGACGGTGATGGGCGTGTCCGGCGCGCTGTGTCTGGCGGCGTTGCCCAGCAGGTTGCTCACCACCTGGCCCAGGCGGTCGGCGTCGACCGACGCGCACACCGGGGAGACGTGCAGCTCGATGCTGCGCCCCGTGGCGAGGCGCGTCTCGTCGGCCAGGCTCTCCACGAGCGGCTTGAGCTCCACCGGGCGCCGAGACACGGGCAGCCCGCCGCCCAGGCGCGCGCGGGTGAGGTCCAGCAGCTGGGCGATGAGCCGGGTCATGCGCTCTACGCTGAGGGAGATGGTGCTCACCAACCGCTGCTCCCGCTCGTCGAGGTGCTCGCTGCGCGAGAGCAGCGAGGCGCTCATCTTCACCGCCGACAGCGGGTTGCGCAGGTCGTGGCTGGCGATGCCCATCAGCCGGTCCTTGAGGGCCAGCGTCCTCGCCTCGTCTGCCTTCGAGGCGCTGATGTCGACCACCGTGCCGAAGGCGCCGACCTCGCCGTCGTCGTGGC
>CALNBU010000525.1 GCA_937875615.1 uncultured Archangium sp. | reverse complement strand
TATGGCAGCGCAGGCAGCGAGTCGAGCGAAACGGTCACCCGCTGCTCCGGCTCCGCGCCCGACAACTCGAGCTCGAGCGCGCGCCGCACACCGCCGGGCTCCTGGAGCTCGAGGCGCAACGCGCCGACGGGGACGATGGCCGAGACCGGCGTGAGGCCCAGCTCGGTGTCATCGAGGTACACGTCGGCCGGTCGGTCCGTCTCCAGCACCAGCTTCACCAGCGCGCGCGGGCGACTGGTCACCGCCTGCGCCGGCCCCCGCTCCGCCCACTTCAACAGGAACGCGCCGCCGACGCCGCCCACCAACAGCGCCACCAGCGCCGCGACGAAGATGGTGCCCGAAGCGCGCGGCCGTGGCGGCTCGGGCTCCCGCGTGGCCGAGCGCACCGCGTTGCGCGCGGGGTCCGTCTGCGCGGCGCTGGACTTCGCCGCGTCCATCATCGCCTTCTTCTGACCCGCGGACACGATGCGGGTGGCGACGGGCTCGTCGTCGTCGGGGAACAGCTCGGCCGCGCTCAACGAGGCCCGCTGCGCGACCGCCGGCGGCGCCACCTGCCGCGCCGGGTCCGTCGGCAACTCCGGTCGGGAGCTCACCAGGGGCTGCGCGCCCACCAGCGTGCGCGCCGCCGAGCCATCTTCGTCGTTGAGCGTCATCGCCGCGGCGGGCGCCAGCAGCGGCTTGTTGCGCGTGATGATGGTCGACGACTCGGGGTAGTCGGGCGCCGCCTTCCGGGGGATGCGCGCCACCAGCGCCTCGATGTCGCGCTGGCGCTCGGCGAAGCGACTCTTGAGCAGCTCCGCGCACTTCTCCCGGGGCCAGGCGAGGTTCGCCGTCGCCGCGTTGAGCTCCTTGACCAGCTCGCCCGCCGTCTGGAACCGGCGATCGGCCTTGCGCTCGAGCATGCGCAGCACCACCGCGTCGAGGCCCTTCGGCACCCGCCGGTTGAGGCCAGACGGCGCCGGGATCTCCGCCTCGTACACCGCGGCCATCTCCTCGCCCGGGTTGTTCCGCTGGAACAGCCGGCGGCCGGTGAGCAGCTCGTGGAACAGGGTGCCGAGCGAGAACAGATCCGAGCGGGTGTCGGGATCTCGCCCGATGGCCTGCTCCGGAGACATGTACGCGGTGGTGCCGCGCACCATGCCCGCCATGGTGCGCCGCTCGCTGCCCTTGGCCCGCGCGATGCCGAAGTCGAGCACCTTGGTGTTGCCGCTGAAGTCCACCATCACGTTGCGGGGCGTGATGTCGCGGTGGACGATGGGCAGCGGCTCGCCACGCGCGTTCCGGTGGGCGTGCGCGTGGCCGAGCCCCTGCGCCGCCTCGCGGATGACCGAGGCGGTGAAGCCCAGCGGCAGCGGCTCGTGGCGATGCGCCTCGCTGATCTCCTCCAGGTTGGCGCCGGCGATGAGCTCGATGACCAGGAGGATGTCGTCCTCCGCCACCTCCAGATCGACGATGGCCGCGATGTTGGGGTGCGTCAGCGTGGCGGTGAGCTTCGCCTCATCGAGCAGCATCCGCATCGCGTTGGGGTCTTCCCGCTGCTCCGCCAGCACCCGCTTGATCACCACCGGCGCGCCCGCGAAGGGGCCAGACTTCGGGAAGCCGAGGAAGATCTCCGCCATGCCTCCCACCGCGAGCCTGCACAGCACCTCGTACTTGCCGAAGCGCCTGCCGGTAAACTCGTCGGTGGTCCATTTCATGGGGTGCCGGGTGGCCGAGCATAACCCGCGCACCCGCCGCCGTAAGAAAACGTCGCGCCCGTCACCGTCGGGTAACCTCCGCGTTCAACCGCCACCGGCGCCCGCCTGCCACGCCTCACCGAACAGCGCATCGTACTGGAGCGTCCACCAGTCCGCCTCCAGCTCGGCCATGGTCTCCCGCAGCGGCTCCCCTGCCCCGTTCATCATCACCCAGGGCAACACGATGGGCGCCTGCGCGCGCGCCGCCCGCAGAAAGTCGGTGTACGGCGTGCCGGGCGTGCCGGTCAGCTCCAGCAGCAGCGAGCCGAAGTAGGCGGCGCTCATGGTGCCCAGCGCCTCTGGCAGCGCCACGCCCCGGCTCCACGCCACCATCGGCACCGCGTAGGGCTCGGTGCGCTGCCGGAGATCTCCCTCCACCCGCCCCTGCGCGTTGGTCACACCGAGCTGGCGGTAGGTCAGCGGCAGGTTCGGCCGATGATCTCCGAAGAACACCAGCACCAACGGACGATCGAGCTTCTCGAAGGCGTCGATCAACGCGCCGAGCTCGCGGTCGGCGTGGTGGATCGACTCCACGTAGGAGCCGAGCTCGCCCGCCCCGGCCTCGTCGAGCTCCGCCTCGATGCCGATGCGCGGCTCCGCGTAGCGCCCCGGCTCGTAGGGGCCGTGCGCCTCCATGCTGACCGCG
>CALNBU010000524.1 GCA_937875615.1 uncultured Archangium sp. | reverse complement strand
CTTCCGATCGCTCAGTCGGCGGGCGCGGCTGGCCGACGACCACGAGGCCCAGCTGCAGGCGCCTGCGGAAGTCGCCCAGGGCCGCCACGTCCTGCTCCTGCGCCTGCAGCTGGGCCTCGTGGTCGTCGGCCAGCCGCGCCCGCCGACTGAGCTGCGTGTACGCCCAGAAGGCGATGATGAAGACCGCTCCGGGAATGCTCCACAGCACCGCGCGGCGTGGCCCGCCCAGCACCTGCGCCGGCGTCCAGCCCTTGTCGTGCGCGCTGACGACCAGCCAGCCCTCCTTCTGTTTCTCGAGGCGCCGGGTGTTGGCGGCCATCATCTCCGCGCGTTGCACCAGCTCCGGCCGCAGCTTGAACTTCCGCTCGTCGAAGCGGGAGCGGAGCGCCTCCAGGTGCTGCACCGGCCTCCGGTCGGCCGGTAGCAACCGCGCGGTGGTCAGCAGCAACTCGAAGGCGCGGGTGAGCTCCTGCTCGCTGCATGAGCGCCCGTCGTCGTCGCCCAGCAGCGTCAGCGCCTCGCGCCACGACAGCGCCGCCTGATACTCGGGCGCGCGGTACCAGGTCGCCCAGACGTAGGCCGCGACCGCGCCGCTGTACAACCCGAGGACGAGGATGAGCCCTACGGGCACCTTGAAGGCCGGCCACTGCTTCGCTGACTGCACGCGCGCGAGTTTAGCGCCCGGCTGGTACAACCGCTGCCGTGAGTTTCATCGCCCCCCCCGCACTCCGGCCCGGTGACCGCGTGGCCGTGGTCGCGCCCGCCGGCCCTTTCGAGCGCGCGGTGTTCGAGCGGGGCCTCGCCGTACTCGCCTCGCGGTACACCCCAGCCTTCGAGCCCTCGCTCTTCGAGCGCCATCGCTACCTCGCCGGCGACGACGCCTCCCGACAGGCTCAGCTCCAGCGCGCGCTCGACGACGACACCGTGCGGGCCGTGTTCGCCGCGCGGGGCGGCTACGGCGTGATGCGCTTGCTGCCCGCGCTGCGGTGGGGGACGCCGCGCCACCTGGTGGGCTTCTCCGATGTCACCGCGCTGCACCTGGCGGCGCAGGCGCAGGGCTGGCGCTCGCTGCACGCGCCGGTGCTGACGCAGCTGGGGAGCCAGTCGCCCGAGGTGGCGGCGCGACTCTTCGCGTGCCTCGAAGGGGAGGGCGTCGCGCCGCTGCAGGGGCGCCGCACCGTGGTGCCCGGCGTGGCCACCGGCCCGCTGCTGGGCGGAAATCTCTCGGTGTTGACCTGCCTGCTCGGCACGCCCTTCCTCCCGTCGCTCCGGGGCGCGGTGCTCTTGCTGGAAGACGTGGGCGAGCGCCCCTACCGCCTCGACCGGATGTGGACCCAGCTGCGCCTCGCTGGACAGCTCGAGGGGTTGGCGGGCGTGGTCTTCGGTGACTTCACCGGCTGTGAAGAGCAGGGCGCGACGTGGTCCAGCGCCGAGGTGCTCGATGAGCTGGCCTTCGCCCTCGGCGTGCCGTGCGCGGCGGGCTTCCCCATCGGGCACGGCGCGGTGAACCAGCCGGTGCAGCTGGGCGCGCAGGTGACGCTCGACGCCACCGCGAAGACGCTGACGGTGCACGCGTGAAGGCCCTGGCGGCGATGCTGCAGCGCGGCCTCGACGAGCGCGTGGCGCCGCTGCTTCGGCTGGAGGTGTTGCACGCGGGCCAGCCGGTCATCTCTCTCGGCAACGCCGCGCCCGACTGCGTGTTCGACGTGGCGTCGCTGACCAAGGTGATGTGCACCACCGCGCTGGTGCTTCGTGGGGGGCTGTCGCTCGCGGCGCCGCTCCGCAGCCTGTTGCCCGAAGCGCAGGTCGACGCCACCGTGGAAGACCTGCTCTTCCACCGCAGCGGGCTCCCCGCGTGGGCGCCCTTCTTCGCCCGCGGGCCCGAGGTGCTGGCGCAGGTGCTGGCCACGCCCGCGGGCCCGCGAGGCGCGGCCGTCTACAGCGACCTCGGCTTCATTCTCCTCGGCGCGGCGATGGAGGCGTCGGCCGGCGCGCCGCTCGATGCCCTCTACGCGGCGCAGGTGGGCCTCGGTGGCTTCCGGCGCCTCTCCCGTCGGCTCCCGGTGCCGACGCACCTCGCGCCCACCGGAGACGAGCGCCCGCGCCCCCCGGCGCCCGGGCAGGAAGGCCTGTGGTCGCTGGCCACCTCGCCGTCGTCACCTGGCGAGGTGGACGATGACAACGCCTTCGCCATGGACGGCGTCTCGGGGCACGCGGGCCTCTTCGCCACGGCCGCCGAGGTGGCGCGCTTCGGTCAGGCGGTGCTGGAGCGCCGCTTCGACCCCGCGTCGCCGTGGGCGCCCGACGCCGCCACCCCGGGGAGCACCCGCGCGCTGGGCTTCGACACGCCCTCACCCGAAGGGGCGTCCTGCGGCCAGCGCTTCGGTCGCGCGGGGCCTGCCGGGGCCATCGGGCATCTGGGCTTCACCGGCACCAGCCTGTGGGTCGACCTGGATCGCCAGCTGGTGGTGGCGCTGCTCACCAACCGCGTCGCCTACGGCCGCACCAACACGCGCATCCGCGCCTTTCGTCCGCTGGTCCACGACGCGGTGCTCGACGCGCTGGGCCTTTGAGGTAGGAGCCTGCTTCCATGTCTGACGACGACCACGGACTCATCCTCGACACCGTCGACCCCGCCTTTCCGAAGCGCGTGCACCTGGTGGGCGTGGGCGGCACCGGCATGGGCAGCTTCGGCGGCATGTTGAAGGCCGCGGGCTACGAGGTGACGGGCAGCGACGAGAACGTCTACCCGCCGATGAGCGACATGCTGGCGAAGTGGGGCATCGCCACCCTGACGCCCTACGCGCCCGGCAACCTCGAGGCGGCGAAGCCCGACCTGGTCATCATCGGCAACGTCATCCGCCGGGTGAACCCGGAGGCCACCGCGGTGCGTGCGCTGCGGCTCCCGCAGATGAGCTTCCCCGCGGCGCTGGGCTCGCTCTTCCTCCGTCAACGGCACTCGGTGGTGGTAGCGGGTACGCACGGGAAGACCACCACCGCGTCGCTCATGGGCCACGTGCTGGTGTCGGCGGGGCGAGACCCCGGCTTCCTCATCGGCGGGGTGACGAAGAACTCCGCCAGCAACTACCGCCTGGGCGCCGGGCCGTACTTCGTGGTGGAGGGCGACGAGTACGACACCGCGTACTTCGACAAGGGGCCCAAGTTCCTCCACTACCAGCCGAAGACGCTCATCCTCACCAGCGTGGAGTTCGACCACGCGGACATCTACCGCGACCTGCGGCACTACGAGGCGGCCTTCGAGAAGCTGGTGGCGCTGGTGCCGCCCGAGGGGACCATCGCGGTGTCCAACAGCTGGCCCAACGCGGTGCGCCTCGCCAACGCGAGCCGGGCGCGCGTCATCACCTATGGCGTCGACGGCGCGCTGCGGGCCACCGGCGTCAAGCTGGGGCCCCAGGGCGCGCGCTTCGGCGTCTCGCTCGACGGCCAGGCGCTGGGCGAGGTGCTGCTCCCCATGGCCGGCGCGCACAACGTGGAGAACGCGCTGGGCGTGATGGCGGCGGGGCTGGCGGTGGGGCTGAGCTTCGATGAGGTGAAGGCCGGCTTCGCCTCGTTCGAGGGCGTGAAGCGGCGGCAGGAGGTGCGGGGCGAGCCGAAGGGGGTGCTGGTCATCGACGACTTCGCGCACCACCCCACCGCGGTGCGGGAGACCATCTCCGCCATCGCCTCCAGGTACCCGGGGCGGCGGCTGTGGGCGGTGTTCGAGCCCCGCTCCAACACCTCACGGCGCAACATCCATCAAGACGAGTACGCGAAGAGATCGGAAGAGCG
>CALNBU010000523.1 GCA_937875615.1 uncultured Archangium sp. | reverse complement strand
GTGCGCGCGCCCGGCGTGTTGGTGCACGTCGCGTTGCCATGGCAACCGCCGTTGTTGGTGGCGCACTCGTCGACGTCGGCGCACGTCACGCCGTCGCCCACGTAGCCGATGTTGCACAGACAGGTGCGCGCGCCCGGCGTGTTGGTGCACGTCGCGTTGCCATGGCAACCGCCGTTGTTGGTGGCGCACTCGTCGACGTCGGCGCACGTCACGCCGTCGCCCACGTAGCCGATGTTGCACAGACAGGTGCGCGCGCCCGGCGTGTTGGTGCACGTCGCGTTGCCATGGCAACCGCCGTTGTCGGTCAAACACTCGTTGACGTCGGAACACGTCACGCCGTCGCCCGTGAAGCCCGGGCGGCAGACGCAGGCGCGCGAGCCGGGCGTGTTGGTGCAGATCGCGTTGGCGCTGCAGCCGCCGTTGTTGGTGTCGCACTCGTTGATATCGACGCACGCGCCGCCGCTGTTGATGTAGCCGGCGTCGCACGTGCGCCCGCACACGCCCGACGTGCAGGTCGCGGTGCCGTTGGCCACGGTCGGGCACGGCGAACACGACGCGCCGCACGAGGTGAGCTCAGCGTTCGAAACGCACTGCTGGCCACACGCGTGCTGACCCGAAGGACACCCGCACGTGCCGGAGTTGCAGGTCGCGCCCGCCGGGCAGTCGGCCGTGAGTCGGCAGCCGGCCATGCACGCACGCGAGCTGGGGTCGCAGAAATAGCCGACCCCGCACGCCGCGCCCATGACGGTGCAGTCGGCAGGCACCTCCTGACACACGCCTCGGTTACACACCTGACCGCTGGCGCAGACCTGGCCACACTGGCCGCAGTTTTCAGGGTCGGCCGCGAGGTCGGTGCACACGCTGCTGCACTCCCACAGCGTGCCTGCGCATGCCGACGAGCCACCGTCGACACCGGCGTCGGGCACCGAGCCGCCGTCGAGGGTTCCACCGTCGTCGATGCTCACGCCGCCGCCGCCGCCGGTCATCTCCCCTCCGCCAGTGCCGCCGCCGGTCATGCCGTCGCCACCGCCGGTGGCACCACCACCACCGCCGGTCGACCCGGCGTCGGTGTTCATGGCGCCGCCCCCCGAGCCCGAAGACTCGAAGCAGCGACCGAGCGAGCAGACTTCATCGCTCGAGCACACGTCGCACATCGCGCCGTTCGCACCGCACGACGCAGTGTCCGTACCCGCCCGGCACGCGCCGCTCGAGTCACAGTAGCCATCGCACGTGGATTCGGTGCATCGCGCCGGGGAACACGCGGCAAGCACGACGACAGACGACATCAAGATGATGAGGCGGAACATCGGCACTGCTTACCGAGCACCGCCGCTCCTGCGACTTCACGAATTAAAGAAGTGCATTCGCAAATTCGAGATGCGCCGCGCCGGTCGGCACACCACTCAGGGTGGCGCAGGCCTCGCCACCACCGCCAGCACCTCGTCCTTCTCGAGCACCTCACCGCGGCAGAATGGGTGCCCGGCCTTCACGCCCGAGTACAGCTCCACCAGCCAGTCGTGTCGTGCCCACCCGCCGCCCGGCGCCGCCGGCGCGCCGAAGACCACCACCTGGTCCGCCATCGACGCCCGGTGACGGAAGGCCGGCGCCGTCGTGCCCGACGGGAGATGGTCGATGAAGTGCCGCACCGCCACGTTCGGAGCGTCGCGCCACGGCAGCGGCGGCGGCAGCACGTACGCGGTGTAGTCGAAGGGGCCCCCCGCCTCCTGCTCGGCGCGCTCCGCCAGCGGCGACCAGGGCGCGCCATCGCTGAACGAGCCGTACGGGCTGCGCGCACTGCAGAGCTTCTCTGCACCGCGCGGGAGCCGCACCGCTCCATCGACGGGCGGCGCGCCCGGCGCGCAGCCCAGCCAAGACGCTCCCAGCAGCACCAGCACGCGCATGACCCGTGAAGCTACAGCAGGTCGCGCGCCACGGCGCTAAGTACGCCACCATGAGCGACGGCGAACTCGAGGTGCGCAGCCCGGCAGACCAGGACGACGTGGTCTTCCGTGGCCCGTGGAGTCTCCAGCAGGTGCACGCGGCCTTCGACGCCGCCCGGAGCGCCGCCACGCCCTGGCGAAGGCTGGGCGCCGCGGCGCGCGCGGGGCGAACTGCCCAAGCTGCTCAAGGGCGCCGACCTGGAGTGGTACGGCTCGATCCTCGACGAGCTGACCGCGGCCATCTCCCGCGAAATCGGCAAGCCGCTGTGGGAGGCGAAGACCGAGGCGCAGGCCATGGTCTCGAAGGTCGACGTCACCCTGCAGGAGGGCGCCAGCTTCACCCGCGACGTGCGGCTCGAGGACCTTCCGGGCGAGGTGCGCCACCGCCCGCTGGGCGTGGTGGCGGTGCTGGGCCCCTTCAACTTCCCGGGACACCTCCCCAACGGCCAGCTGGTGCCGGCCCTGCTGGCGGGCAACACCGTGGTCTTCAAGCCCTCGGACAAGGGCCCGCTCACCGCGCAGGTGATGGCGCGCTGCTTCGAAGACGCGGGCCTCCCGCCGGGCGTCTTCAACCTCGTGCAGGGCGGCGTGGAGGTGGCGAAGGCCGTCGTCAGCCACCCGGGCGTCGACGCCATCCTCTTCACCGGCTCCCTGCCCGTGGGCCGCGACATCATCGCCGCCAACGCGCACCGGCCCGGCGTGCTGGTGGCGCTGGAGCTGGGCGGGAAGAACGCCTCGCTGGTGCTGGACGACGCGGAGCTGGAGCGCACGGTGCGAGAGGTGGCCTTCTCGGGCTTCGCCACCGCCGGGCAGCGCTGCACCGCCACCTCGCGGGTGTACGTGACCAGGGGCATCGCCGACGCCTTCTGCGCCCGGCTGGTGGCCGTGACGCGCGGCCTCCGCGTCGGCCACCCGCGCGACGACGTCTTCATGGGGCCGCTCATCTCCGAGGCCGCCCGGCAGCGGCTGCAGCGGGCGCGGGCGCTGGCGGTGGCCGGCGGCTACGAGGCGCTGCTCCCCGGCGGCACCTTCGAGGCGAAGACGCGCGGCTTCTACGTGACGCCCTCGGTGCACCGCATCACCGGCCGCGGCGCGGTGGAGGGCTACGCCGACACCGAGCTCTTCGCCCCGGACCTCGCGGTGCACGTGGTGGACGACGCCGACCAGGCGGTGGCGCTGGCCAACGAGACCGAGTTCGGGCTGTCGGCGGCCGTCTTCACCCGCAGCGCCGAGGCCTTCGAGCGCGCGGCCGACGAGCTGCGCGTGGGCGTGCTGCACTGGAACCGCTCCAGCGCCGGCGCCAGCGGCCGCCTGCCCTTCGGAGGCATCCGATCGAGCGGCAACCACCGGCCGGCCGGCATCCTCATGGGCACCTCCTGCAGCTTTCCGCAGGGCGTGCTGCTGGCCCCCGCCACGGCGCCCGCCGTGCCGAGCTGGCCGGGCATCGACTTCGGCCCCTGAAGTCGCGACCGTTGCGGTAAGGGCGGCGCCGGACATGGACGGACTCCAGGCGTTCTCAGGTCGCTGGTTCGTAGTGAAAATCGGCGGCGAGCTCGCGCTCGACGTGCCGAGGCTCGCGCGCACGGTGGGCGGCGCGGTGAAGGCCTTCACCGCCGCCGGCATCAAGGTGGCCATCGTCCACGGCGGCGGGCCACAGGCCACCGAGCTCTCGAAGCGGCTGGGCCTCGTCACCCGACAGGTGGCGGGCCAACGCGTCACCGACGAGGCCACGCTGGAGGTGATGAAGCAGGCCCTGGGCGGCGTCAGCATCAACCTCGCCGCGGCCATGAAGCTGGCCGGCGTCACCGTCATCGCCAGCTCCGGCGTCTCGGGCAGCCTGGTCGAGGCC
>CALNBU010000522.1 GCA_937875615.1 uncultured Archangium sp. | reverse complement strand
CTGCGCGCTCGGGGCGGCCCGGGCCAGCTGCGCGAGGGTGTCTCCCTGACTTCCGAGGAAGCCGTCGAAGGCCACCACCACCTCGGGGGCGAAGTCCGCCAGCTCGTCGAGCGACGGGTCGACCAGGGTGGTGCAGCCGTTGCCGTGGAGCAGCCGGGTGAGGGCGTCGTCGGCCACCAACGTCGCCACGCGCCGCTGGAGGCCCACCCGCCGCGCGACGAGCGTGCGCAGATCCGTCACGTTCGAGGCCCCCGGGCAGCGCGCGCTTCTCCGCGTCGGCGAGCGACTTTGCGTACTGGGAGCGCAGCTGACCCATCACCAGGTTGCGCGGGACGAAGCGGAAGGCCAGCAGGCCGAGGCGGTTGAGGAAGCCCTGCACGTAGAGCGGCGCGCGGCCGTGGAGCGCGGCCATCGCCTCCCGGGCCACGGCGTCGACCGGCGCCAGCCAGCCGCGCAGCGAGCCGAAGCGCTCGCCCTGCGTCATCTCGGTGGCGATGCCCCCGGGCGCGAACACCGTCACGCTGACGGGGCTGCCCTTGAGCTCGTGCGCCAGCGCCGTGCCGAAGGCGGTGAGGAAGGCCTTGGTGCCCGAGTAGGCCGACTGGAAGGGCACCGGCATCAACCCCGCCATGGAGGTGACCAGCATGATCCGCAGCGGCGCGCCCAGCTGCTGGTGGTGCCGCACCAGCTCGCTCACCGCGCGGGTGGTGCCCAGCACGTTGAGCTGCACCATCTGCTCGAAGGCCTCCCAGGTGAGCTCCTCGTGCCGGCCCAGGTGGGTGGTGCCGGCGTTGAGCACCGCCGCCGCCAGAGGGAGCTGCTTCACCTCGTCGAGCGCGCGCTGCACGTCGTCGCCGCGGCTCATGTCGGCGGGGACCACCCGCACCTCGGTGCCGGCCAGCTCTTGCTTGAGCGCCTCGAGCTTGTCGGCCCGTCGCGCGGTCAGCACCAGCTTCGCGCCCTGCGCGGCGAGCTGCTTCGCCAGCTCATGGCCGAGACCGGAGGAGGCCCCGGTCACCCACACCCATTGTCCTGTGAAACTCATGTCTCTTCGATGCTCCACGAAAGTGCGGGGCGCAGCAGGCCGGCGCCGGGCGTCGGCGAGACGTGCAGCGCCGTGCGCAGCGGGTTCTTCACCGGCTCTTCATCGCCGCTGGCCGAGGCGACCAGCTCGTATACCCCGCCCGCCAGGCTGAGGCGGGGGAGCGTCAGCCGCGCGGTGCCGCCGCGCTCCCGGGGCCCTGCGTCGTGCGCGGCGCTCCAGGCCAGCCGGCCGTCGGCGCTCATCACGTCGAGGTTGAGCGTCGCGCGCGCGGGCCGGGTGAGCGTGAAGTCGAGCTCCACGGTGAGCGCCGCGTCGGACGCGAAGGCGCCGGGGGTGGCGCCGGCGCCGTCGAGGAGCCGCAGGGCCGTCACCGCGCCCACCGGCGCGACGTCGACCGCCACGGTGGCCGTCTCCGGCAGCGCCAGCCCGGGCTGGTCGAGCGCCGAGCGCCCGGTCTTCTCGGCTTCGGCTTCCGCCGCCGCCACCGCGCGCCGGTACTCGCGAACCACGTCCTTCGAGGCGCCGTACATGCGCACCCGGCCGCCGTCGATCCACGCCGCGGTGTCGCACCAGTCTTCCACCGTGTTCAGCGCGTGCGTCACCAGCACGATGGTCTTCCCGCTCCGGCGGAACTCGTTCATCTTGGCCATCGACTTCCGGCCGAAGTGCTCGTCGCCCACCGAGAGGATCTCGTCGATGATCAACACGTCGGGGTCGACGAAGGTGGCCACCGAGAAGGCCAGGCGCATGAACATGCCCGACGAGTAGGTGCGCACCGGCTC
>CALNBU010000521.1 GCA_937875615.1 uncultured Archangium sp. | reverse complement strand
CCCTCCGCCGTCGAGCCCGCAACGCAAGAGGCCGCGCCCTGAATGGAGCGCGGCCTCTGCAGGCGCAACCTGACGTCGCAGCTCAGAGCTGCTTCATCAGCTCTGCCTTCTTGGCGTTGAACTCGTCGTCGCTGAGCAGCCCCGCCGTCTTGAGCTCGTTGAGCTCCTTCAGGCGGTCCATCACCGAGCGCCCACCGCCGCCCGCGTTCTGCGCCACGGCCTGCTGCTGCTGTTGCTGCACCTGCTGCTGCTGATTCTGGTTCATGAACATCTGGGCCATGCCGAAGCCCATGCCCATGCCCATGCCGCCCATGGCGTTGCCAGAGCCGGAGCCCTCGCCGCCGCCCTTCGCCATGCCCTCCGCCGCGCCGAGCATCGCCTGTCCCTGCGCGTACTGCTGGAAGCCACCGGCGAGGCGCGAGTAGGCCACGTCCTTCGAGAGCTTCTTCAGCGTCGCCTCGTCCTCCGGCTTGATGCTCACCGTGAAGTTGCCGAACCGAACGATGACCACGCCGTAGCTCTCGGTGTGCGGCGCCAGACCGGCGATGACCTCGGTCTCGATCTCCTCGGTGTACGCACCGGAGGTCACGTCGAGCAGCGGCCACTTCTTCTTCACGCACAGCTCGGCGATGCGGTCGCGCGTCACCTTGAGCACCTGGCTCTTGAACCAGCCGACGAACTCCTCGTTGTCGGCCTTGCGCATACCCACCAGCCCGGTGATGAGCAGCTCGGGCTTCACCACCTTGAGCGAGAAGTCGCCGTACACCATGGTCCCGATGCCGAGGCCGGTCTCCGGGTCTCGCACGTCGCCGATGGGCCCGCCGAACTTCAGCTGGGAGAACTCACGGATGCTGACGAAGTACACCTCGGCGACGAACAGGTTTCCGCCGGTGACCTTCTCCAGCAGCGCCGAGAGGAACGGGACGTTGTTGGTGTCGAGGTTGTGACGCCCGGGCCCCAGGGTGCCGGCGATGACGCCGTCCTTCACGAAGATGGCGATCTCATCGGCCTGCACCGTGAGCTGCGTGAGCAGGCGGATGTTCCGCTCCGGGTACTTGTAGATGATCTGATCTTTCGCCTCATCGGCGCGCGCGATGAAGTTGCGCTGCGCTTCTTTCTTGAGCGAATCGAAGATTCCCATGGCTTCTCCTTGGCGATGAAAATGCAACCTGTGCAACGTTCGAGGCGGCGAACCATTGCAGATGCGGCGCACCGATTCCATGAGGTGATTTACGGCCATGGGTGACGAGCTTCACAAGCACGGTCGCTTCTTCGACGTGTGGGCCCGCTTCTACCGGGGCGGCGCCTTCGGCGGCGCGCTCAAGCACGTCCAACAGACGATGCTGGCCTCGCTCCGATTTCCTCCCGGAGCGCGGGTGCTGGACCTGGGCTGCGGCCCGGGAGACGGCCTGCGCTGGCTGCGGCGGCGCGGCGTCGACGCCTTCGGGCTCGACTACTCGCGGGGCATGTTGGAGGTGGCGGCCCGCCAGCCCGAACATGCCCCGCGAGTAGTCGAGC
>CALNBU010000520.1 GCA_937875615.1 uncultured Archangium sp. | reverse complement strand
GCTGCCCGTCGCGCGCCGGCTCCACCGCGGCGGTCACCACCAGCCGTTCACCGGCGCTCACCGGCTGCAACACCTCCAGGCGCGTCAGCGAGGTGGCCGTCACCGGGCCGCCCGCCGCGTCGGTGGCCAGCGAGGCCGCGACCGCGCCCACCTTCTCGAGCAGCAGCGCCGGGTCCAGCCCGCGCTCGGGGTGCTCGGTGTCCATCACCACGTCCCACTCGTGACGGGCAGCGGAGAGACCGCGGAGACTCTCGATGATGACGAGGCGTGACATGAAGCTCCAGACAGACGGTGAAGAGGGAATTCGTGGGTCGCGGCGCGGCGGCGCTCAGCAACACCAGCGACACATCGCCGTCGGCGCGCGCATCTGCAGAGGCTGGGCGGCGAGGCAATGCATGACCGTCTGTTTAAACGGACAAAAATCCGTCGTCAAGCTACAGAGCGGACGCCCGGTTTTCTGAGGGAGAAGCGAGCGCCTCTTGGCGTGATTTCGAGTCCTTGGCGCTGGCACATGGCGTGCTTCGGCTCGGGCTCATGCGAACGTTCTCTCTGACGATGGTGCTGGCGACGGTCTGTGCGTGTGGCTTCGACCCGGTGGAGGAGGGGTTGCTCACCACGCAGCAGCTCCAGCAGCAGCAGACGCTGGCCGGCGTCTATGAGTACGGGCCCATGGTGGGAAAGGCCCTGCTCCCCGCCGATGACTCCATCGCCTACCCGACCTCGCGCCTGGCCCGGCTGGAGTTGAAGGACGACGGCACCTTCACCATGACGTTCGGCTCGGGGTGCGTCATCGACTTCGGTGACGGCACCTGGACCCAGAGCGGCGCCGGCGCGGCGCTGACGTTGACGACCTACTCTTCGTGGACCGACGCGCAGGGCGCGCGCCTCAGCGTGGCCACCGTGTACGTGGCGCCGGCCGAGGGTGGGCTCTCGGTGACCGGCGTGGGGAGCGCGGGCGCCTTCGCGCAGACCTGGGACCGGCGCTGACGACCTTCAGTGGGGGGTGACGGTGGTGACGCCCTGACGGTGCTTGAGCCACGCGCCCGCGCCGCGCAGGGCGGTGACGGCGTCGACGCCGGCGATGAAGAGACCGAGCCACTTCAGCTCGCTGGTGGTGACGTGCCACGCCAGCACGCCGATGATGAGCGCCGGGCCCGCCAGCGCCAGGCCCATGACCTCGGTGGGGAGCCGGTGGCGCCGCACCAACAGCACCCCGGGGAGCAGGAACAACGGGGTGACGAGGACGACGGCGACGATGAAGACGACAGGCGAGACGGTGAACATGAGCGCTTCCTTCTTTCTCGTGCTGCTTCAGCGGGTGTTGGCGATGGCTCGCCGTGATTCGAGCGCGGAGGGGTCGACGGCGTCGAGCTGTTCCCGGGCGCGACTGGCGGCCTCTTTCAGCATGAATCGCTCGTTGCCGTGAGGGGCGCTGCGCCAGCGGCGCGTCGCCGACAGCTTCCCCTGGCCCACGGCGATGTCGCCCTCGACCTTCACGCCCACGCCGGCCTCGGCCTCGACGGAGAACTTCAGGGTGGCGATGTGCGCGGCGAGCGCGATGGGGTCGCTGGCCAGCAGCGGTGAGACGTCGTCGAGCTGCGCGCGAAGGGTCACGTTGGCATCGGCGCCGGCGATGAAGCTCTTGCGCGACTCGACCTTCATCTGCACCGTCGCCTCCGCCGTCAGCGTCACGCTGGCGGGGTTCTTCATCGTGCGCGCGATGGCCTCGGTCACGCTGAGCTCGCCGCGCTGGAGCGCCGCCTTCACCTCGTCGGTCATCTTGAAGGTGCTGGTGTAGGTGACGGCCGCCTCGGCCTTGCCTCCGTAGCTGTTGCCCAGCGGCAGCTTCCCGGTGGCCTCTCCCTCCAGCGCCACGCGGGCGCTGACGCTGACCTCGCCCGTCTCCAGGTCGAGGCGCGCGGCGCCGGTGGCCTGCGTGGAGGCCTTCGCCGAGAGGCCGGAGCCCGCGAGCTTGAACTCGTCGCCCAGCTGGACCTTGAGCCCCGCTTCGGCGCTGACGGCGCTGATGTTCGGGAGGTACTTCATCAGGCGCGCCTGGGAGTCGATGATGTCGCCCTGCAGGCCGGCGCGGTGCGCGAGGGCGAACATCGCCTTCAGCGGGCCGCCCGCCGCCGTCACCGCGGCGTGCTTGGTGCCGGCGGCCACGGTGACGCGGGCCTTCCCCGCGAGCCGGGCGCCGACGCCGACCTCGGCGCCAGCCTCCACCGAGACCTTGAAGGAGCCGTCGTCCTGGCGCTCCACCCGGAGCTTGCCCTTGAACTCGGCAGAGGCGCCGTCGCTGATGTCGATTTTCCCCTCCACCTCGAAGCTGCTGCGCGGCTCCAGTTCGGAGAACTCCTTGCGGAAGAAGGCCTCGAGCTTCGAGTCGCCGCCCACCGGAACGTCGTCGCCCGCGGGGCGGGTGAAGGTCTCCACGTTGTCGGGCGCGTACAAGGCGCTTGTCGCGATTTCGACGGGGAAGGGCGATTCTCTTCCGCACTGCACCGCCTGAGGCGCCGCTCCAGATGGGGCATTGTGAGGTGTTGTGAGGCGTGGGGCCGTTCGGGGGCGCTCTCTGTGCGATGCCGGCGTCCGCGGCGGAGAGGTTGTGGACGACTCATATCGGGGAACTG
>CALNBU010000519.1 GCA_937875615.1 uncultured Archangium sp. | reverse complement strand
GCCCTCCCGGGCCGTACACCCTGCTGCCGTGGCTGCTGCTGGGGCTGGGCGCCTGTTGGGCGCTGGCGGAGGACTCGAAGGCGAGGGCCGCGCGCGAAGAGCTGGAGCGCGAGCTGGCGGGGCTGACGGCGCCGGTCCCGACGCGCGTGCGCGTGGAGTACGGGGAAATCGACGACCCCAACTACGCGTTGCAGTTAGCGGAGTTCGCGCTCGATGGCCGCGCGTTGCCGACGCCGCCGCCCGGGGCGTTGACGCTGTCGGCGGAGGCGAGGACGTTGGTGTGGGAGGGCGACGTGCCTCCGGGTCGGCACGTGCTGACCGCGAAGCTCCGGTACCGACACACCGGTAGCCCGCTGCTGGTGGAAGAAGGCGGCCACGAGTGGGTGCTGAGCGCGGTCCGCTCGTTCGAACAGCAGCGCGGCATCGAGGTGCGGGTGCTGGTGCAGCCGGTCATCGACCGCGCCGCGACCAGCGTCGAGAAGCGCCTGACGCTGAGCCTCCCGGCGACGCCGGTGATGTTGGCGAAGCTCGACGATGGCTCGATGCCTGCGCTGAAGCTGAAGCCGACGTCGGATGAGGCGGAGACGGTCACCGTCGACGCGGGTGCGCCGCCCCGGGTCGAAGCGACGCCACCGCCGGAGCCTCCCGCCGAGGCCGCGCCCGCCCGTGTCAGGTCGCGCCCGCCGGAGCCGAACAGGAAGGTCGAACCCGCGCTTCAGCACGTCGCGGAGACGACGGACGATGACGCGGCCGACGCCGGTGCGCCTGCTCTCGAGCCCCCTGACGCCGGGCTGGCCGTGCCCGCTGCGCCCACGCAGGAGATGATCGAAGAAGGAACGCCGGCGTCTCCCTGGTGGCTGGTGGGGGTGGCCGGTGTGGGGCTGGTGCTGCTGCTCGTCGTCATCGCCCGCCGTCGCGCCCGACCGCCACGACTCGACTGATTCATGGGTTGCACCTGATTCCATGGGTCTTCTGTGTCGCAGATGTAATTGAGTATTTTGTTGCAACAGCATTTACGTTGTCATAATCGGCGCAACCATGCCGAAGGGAAACCGCACCATCGTGTACCTGGTGAGCACTGCGGGCACCGGCCACTTCTACGTGACCACGCGCAACCGCCGCTCGACGCAGGACAAGCTCAAGCTCAAGAAGTACGACCCGAAGGTCCGCAAGCACGTCCTGTATGAAGAGAGGGCGAAGCTGTGAGGCCGGTGCCGGTGACCGTGCTGTCTGGGTTCCTGGGGGCGGGGAAGACGACCGTGCTCAACCACCTGCTGGCGAACCGCGAGGGGCGGAAGCTGGCGCTCATCGTCAACGACATGAGCGAGGTGAACATCGACTCGAAGCTGGTGAAGCTGCAGCGCGCCGAAGAGCGACTCGTCGAGCTGTCGAACGGCTGCATCTGCTGCACGCTGCGCGAAGATCTCCTCACGCACGTGCGCGCGCTCGCCACCAGCGGCCGCTACGACGGCATCGTGGTGGAGTCGACGGGCATCGGGGAGCCGCTGCCCGTCGCCGAGACCTTCACCTTCTCCGACGAGGCCGGGCGGCGCCTGTCGGACGTGGCGCGGCTCGACACCATGGTCACGGTGGTCGACGCGGCGAACTTCCTCGAAGACTGGAACGCGGCGGAGACGCTCGTCGATCGGAGGATGACCGGCGAGGGAGACGAGCGCGCGGTGGTGGACCTGCTGGTCGAGCAGGTGGAGTTCGCCGACGTGCTGGTGTTGAACAAGGTCGACCTCGTCACCGCGCGGGCGGCGGCGCGGCTCGAGGGAATCCTCCGGAAGCTGAACCCGCGCGCGAAGCTGGTGCGGGCCTCGCACGGCGTGGTGCCGGTGAAGGAGGTGCTGGAGACGGGCCGCTTCGACTTCGAGGTCGCGCGGCAGGCGCCAGGGTGGCTCCGGACCCTGAGGGAAGAGGCGTCATCGGAGGCGGATGAGTACGGCATCTCGAGCTTCGTCTTCCGCGCGCGTCGCCCCTTTCATCCCCGGCGACTGTGGGACTTCGTGCACGGCTCCTGGAAGGGCGTGCTGCGCAGCAAGGGCTTCTACTGGTTGGCCACGCGCAACGACGTCACCGGCCTGTGGGCTCAGGCGGGGTTGTCGAGCACCTTCGAGCCCGCTGGCCTGTGGTGGGCCGCCGTGCCGAAGCGCGCGTGGCCGAGGGGCCGCGCCGCCCGCGCCGAGCTGGATGCGGTGTGGGCGCCAGACTTCGGGGATCGCCGACAGGAGCTGGTGTTCATCACCCGCGGGGTGGAGCAGGCGCGGGTGCAGGCGCGCCTGGACCGATGCCTGTTGACCGACGACGAGCTGGCCTCGGGTGCCGGCGCGTGGGCTGCCTTCGAAGATCCCTTTCCCCGCTGGACCCCGGTGGAGCCGTCATGAAGCGCCCGTTCACTGCAGCCCCCAGAGCAACCAGTCGTTCGGAGCTGCCCGCTTCGCCGCGGCTCCGTCGTCGACCGAACCCGCTCTTTGCAGCCGGGATTCGTGAGGTGACGTGGAAAGACATTCAGCTGCTCAAGTACTTCGTCAGCGAGCGAGGGCGAATTCTGCCCGCCCGCACCACCGGCCTCGATGCGAAGCAGCAGCGCATGGTGACGCGGGCCATCAAGCAGGCGCGGCAACTCGGCCTGCTGCCGTACCTGCGGCACGAGTGACCGCGGTCTGACCGCGCTCTCTCCTGACGTCGAATCGCACTGGGCGTGGCGACAGCTGTGCCCAGGCGGTGCCTCACCGTTGAAGACCCGAAGTCCCACTCCAAGGAGCAGAAGATGAAGCTGAAGCTGTCGTGGCACGTGGCCATGTGTGCCTGTGCGTGGTTGTCGTCTGGTTGTGGTGCGCCGGAGATCCCGGTTGAAGATGACCCCTGTGGCGCGCACGGGGCGTCGCATGGGGATCACTGTCACTGTGACGCCGGGTACGAGGAGGTGGGGGGCACCTGCGTGGCGAGGGCCCTCGATGCCGGGCTGACCGATGCGGGCGTGGACCCGTGTGGCTCGCACGGTGAGCAGCACGGAGACCACTGCCACTGCGACGCCGGCTACGAGGAGGTGGGCGGGACGTGCGTCGCGGTGGTGGGGATGGCCTGTGGTGATGGGCACCGGCACGGCGCCACCTGCGTCTGCTACGCGGGCTTCATCTACAGCGCGACGACTGACACCTGCGAGCCGGTGGTGCCGCCGGTCGGCCAGGAGGTGTTGACCTTCACCATCGTCGCGCTGGGCGAAGAGGGCGCCAACAGCGGGATGAACTCCGTCAACACGCACCGTCAGGTGGTGGGGAACACCCGGCCCGCCGGGCAGACGTACCTCTCGGCCTACACGCAGAGCGTGCAGGGCAACGCCGGCAACGTCACGGTGGGGCCCCTCAGCGATCTTGGCATTCTCCCGGGTTCTTCGAATCAGTTCAGCCGACCGTGGGACGTGAATGTTCATGGTCAGGTGGCGGGGGAGAGCGGCAACAACAACCCGGTGCTGCCCTTCATCTACCTGCCCGGGACGGGCCTTCAGGCGCTGCCGTTGCCCGTCGGCTCGGCCAGCGCCGTCGCGCATGGCATCAACGACGCGGGGCGGCTGGTGGGCATCGGGAACTCGCGGGCCATCTCGTGGGCTTCGTCGCAGGCGACGCCCGACTACCTGGCGTCGCACCACGGCGCGACGGTACTGAGCTCCCGCGCATGGAAGCTGAACGAGCACGGCGACATCGTGGGGCACGCTCGAGACGACCATGACAGGCAGCGCGCCACCTGGTGGAAGTCCGACGGCGCTCCGGTCGACCTGGGGGCGTTGAACCCGGCGCACGCCTCGGAGGCGCTCGACGTGAACGAGGCGGGGCAGATCGTTGGCAAGAGCTTCGTGGGCGTGGTGCCGGGCAGCACCTCGGGCACGTTGCAGGCGCAGGCCTTCTTGTACGAGAACGGCTCGATGCGTGGCCTGGGCCTGTTGCCGAGCGCTCCGGCGGCGCTGCACAGCATCGCCAACGCCATCAGCGACGACGGCTGGGTGGTGGGACAGGTGGAGCAGATCGCAGGTCTGGCTCAGCGCGCGGTGCTGTGGCGCGAGGGGGTCATCGTCGACCTGAATGACTACCTCCCGGCGAGCTCCGGATGGGTGTTGACCAGCGCGGTCGACGTGAACGAGCACGGGGACATCGTGGGGCGGGGCACGCTCAACGGCAGCGCGCGCCCCTTCATGTTGATTCGCCACTGAGGGGACACGGCTTCGCCGTCAGGTGGCGGCGAAGTCGCGGACGAATCGACTCCATTCGCTTCGGAGGCCCGCGCCGTTCCATGGCGCGGGCCGTCTGCGTGACGCGAGCGCCTCGTCCCGCCAGGTGGCTCCGGCGACGGCGTCGACCCACGCCTCCCAGCGGAGGATCCACATCGCGAGCTCGCTCAGCATCGCGGGCGGCTGTCCTCTCAATTGCCTCTCCAGCGGGCCGCGCTGGAGAGACAGGGTCCGGCCTTCCCGCGCCACGTCGACTCCAGTGGAGCAGAGCGCGACGTGCAGGCCCGCGCGCAGCTCGCTCCAGGTGGAGGAGGTCGCGGCGCCCGGGGCCGGCGGTGCACAGCGCATTCCACGGCGGGCGAAGAGGTTGCCGTCCGGGTGCCGCGCGTCGCAGCCGAAGGCCCACATCTGGAGATCGAAGACGCGCTCCAGCCGAGTCAGGGCGCTGGCGTCGAGGCGCACCTTCAGGCCTTCCCGTCGACGGTGAAGACCAGGCGAGGCACCTCGCTCACCCCTGGGCTGCGGTGGACCACGCCGCGGTGGGCGTTGCCGGCCCACGCCGCGCCCTTCATCAACGCGACGTCGAAGCGCTCCAGGTGGTGTCGGGGCAGCTCGTCGAGCGGGAGCTCCCTCAGCCGGGTGCGGTCGAGCTCCCGCTCCGGGATCCACTCGGTGCCTGGCCCGGCCCAGGTGCAGATGAGTCGCACGCCGACGTTGTCGACGTGGAACCTGGGGCAGGTCTGCTCGTGCACGCAGTGCAGTTGCACCCGCATCCGCCGGGGTCCGAAGAGCTGCCCGTAGTGTGTCAGCCGGGCGCGCACGTCGGCCGCGAGGCGCGCGCGATGCTCACAGGCGGGCATGGACGAGAGCCAGCGCTCCACCGGCCAGCGCCCATCGTTCATCACCACCCCGTCGACGTCGAGCTGGAGTCCGTGCGTCAGGTGTTGGCACCAGCTGGCGAAGGGCGTGTCGAAGCCGCGCCGCCAGACGCAGAGGTCGACGTCTCGCCGGCGGATGGCGC
>CALNBU010000518.1 GCA_937875615.1 uncultured Archangium sp. | reverse complement strand
GGTCTCGTCGCCCACCACCACCACCTCGGTGACGCCCGCCGCGTCGAGGGAGCGCCGCGGGCCGAAGAAGGCCACCTCGTCTCCGGGCTTCGCCGTTCGCACCCAGTTGGCGCCCGGCGCGTCGCCGTGCAGGAAGCCCAGCAGCGACAGCGCCTCGTCGCGCCAGGCGAAGGGCGTGTAGGTGCGCATGCCGTGGCCCGGCAGGTACACCTGCACCTTGTCGCCCGGCGTCCACGGCACCTCGCGGGCCCCGGTGCGCTGCAGGTCGATGCGTCGGAAAGAAGGTGAGGGCGCGCTCACGGCGGTCACCCGGGCGTGGCGGAAGAGGTAGCGCCCGGCGAGGTTGGCGAAGAGGTCTTGTGCGTTCATGCTCCGGCCATGCTGGCGCGAAGCGGCGCCGCGGGGGCATGAAGAAGAATGAACAGACCTGGTAGCGCGGTGACCCGTCAGAACGGCGCGGGCGAGGTGACCTCGACGGCTTCGCCGGTGTCCGGGTGCAGGAACCGCAGCGCCTCGGCGTGCAGCAACAGCCGCGCCGCCGGACGGCCATAGAGCCGGTCGCCCACGATGGGGCTCCCCAGCCCGCGCGGGTGCGCCGCGTGCACGCGCAGCTGGTGCGTGCGGCCGGTGGAGGGGAAGAAGGCGACGCGGCTGCGGTCGCCCTCGCGGCCCAGCAGCGCCCAGCGCGTCTGGGCTTCACGGCCGTGCTCGAAGTCCACCAGCTGCCGGGGCCGCTGGTCGAGGTCGACGCGCAGCGGCAGCGAGATGAGGCCTCCTTCGCCGGGCACCGCTCCGTCGAGCACCGCGACGTAGCGCTTGTGCACCTCGCGGCGCTCGAACTGCCGCTGCAGCGCCCGGTAGGCATCGGCGTCGAGGGCCACCAACAACAGCCCCGAGGTGTCGAGGTCGAGGCGATGTACCGGCGTCGCGCCGGGGTGGAGCGCGCGCACGCGGGCCCACAGCGAGTCGGTGATGGCCTCGTCGCGCGCCGGCACCGAGAGCATGCCGTGGGGCTTGTCGAAGACGATGAAGCGCGCGTCGCGGTGCACCGCCTTCAGCGCGTGCTCGCCGTGCGCGAGCGGCCGCCACGTCTGCCGCGCCGCCACCGGCAGGCCGCGCAGCAGGAAGGGCAACAGCGGCCCGCACTTCTCGCGGCAGGCGGGGAAGTACATGCCCTCGACGCGCGCGCCGGCGGGCGGGGGCGCGCCCCACCAGAACTCTGCGAGGGCCAGCGGCGTGAGGCCCAGGCGGAGCGCGTGCATCAACAGCCGGGGCGCGGCGCAGTCGCCGGCGCCCGAGGGCGGGTCTCCGTGGAGGAAGAGCGCGCGCAGCGGCGTGGCCTCGCCGGCGAAGTTGCGCAGCACGTAGCTGTCCCAGATGCGGCGCATGGCGATGAGCGAGACCAGCGGCCTCAGTCGGTCGAGGGCCG
>CALNBU010000517.1 GCA_937875615.1 uncultured Archangium sp. | reverse complement strand
CACGTTGGGGGCCGGCGTGAGCGTCGGCGCCACGGCGGTGGCGGGGGCGAGCTGGGTGAGGCACAGGGCGAGCGCCAGGGGGAGCATGCGCCGGTGACTCTACCGCCGGCCGCGGTGGTTCGCCTTCAGAGCTTCCACAGCCCCGAGGTCGACCGCTTCTCTGCCTCCAGCACCCGCTCGTTGAGGCTGACCATCCGCTCGGTGAGCTGGTAGGCGAGGTTGACGGTGATTTTCATCGCCGCCACGTTCCAGGCCTCGAGCAGCTTGCGGAACTCCCGCGTGCCGATGCGCGCCGCCATCACCTCGCTGAGCGCCTTCGCCGACGCGCTGCGCTTGTGCCCGCCGCCCAGCACCGAGAGCTCGCCCAGCACGTCGCCGATGGTCAGCGAGGCCAGCTGCTGGCCGTCGCAGGAAATCTCCACCCGCCCGCGGCCGATGAAGAACAGCCCGTCGGCCAGCTCGCCCTGCTTGAAGACGTACTCGCCGGCGCGCACCGTCACGTCGTGGGTGATGGCCAGCACCTCGTCGAGCTCTGACTCCGTCAGCCCCCGGCACAGCGGGGAGCTGGAAAGGCGCCTCCTGCGGACGTGCGGAGCATCCATGGCGCTGCTTCTTAACGCGAGCCGGGCTCCGGGTTCAGGAAGCGTGCTTCTCGATGAGGGCGCCGAGGCGCGGCACCGCGGCCTCGACGTTCTTCTTCGCCGTGCCGCGCAGCTTGTCGTAGGCGCCCTTCACCACGCCGTGCGGCGACTTCGCGGCGCGCGCGTCGGTGATGGTGAGCAGCGCGTCGGCCACCCGGCCCGCGTTCTTGACGAAGTGGGCGCGCAGGGGCGCGTTGTCGCGCTTCGCCTCCTGGTACACGGGGTCGAGGGCCTGCGAGAAGTCCGGGAGCAGCGCCTCGACGGCGCCGCGGATGAAGCCCGGTTTGACGCTCTTCACCGCGGCGAAGCCGGCCTTGATGGCCAGGCCCGAGAGGCCGCCCTTGTCCGAGACCTCGTCGTCCACCAGCTTGAGGCAGTCGTCCACCACGCGGGGGCGCTTCGCGGCGTCATTCAACACTTCAGGAAGTGAAGACATGGGGCGCGGCATAGCACTAAGAGTGCGCGCCATGTCTTCTTCACGCGTGGCTCTCATCACCGGTGCGTCGGCGGGTCTGGGCGAGCAGTTCGCGCAGCTCTTCGCGCGCGATGGCTTCGACCTCATTCTCACCGCGCGGGGCCTGCCGCGGCTGGAGGCCGTGGCGCAGCGCCTGGCCCACCACAAGGTGAAGGTGCACCTCATCTCCGAAGACCTCTCGCAGCCCGGCGGCGCGCGGCGCCTCTTCGCCGCGGTGCAGGAGCGCGGCCTCGCCGTGCACACGCTGGTGAACAACGCCGGCTTCGGCAGCTTCGGCGACTTCCTCGACCTGCCGCTCGAGAAGGAGGTCGAGATGCTGAACCTCAACTGCGTGGCGCTGCTCGAGCTGAGCCACCTCTTCGGGGCGCAGATGCGCGCGCACAAGGAGGGGCGGATTCTCAACGTGGCGTCGACCGCGGCCTTCCAGCCGGGGCCGTACATGGCCACCTATTACGCCACCAAGGCCTTCGTGCTCTCCTTCTCGGAGGGGCTGGCGCACGAGCTGCGCGACAGCGGCGTCACCGTCCGATGAGCGTCACCGCGAACATCAGGTCGCCGGGCACGTCGTAGCGCGACAGCGGCGTCACCGTCACCTGTCACTGCCCGGGCGCCACGCACACCGAGTTCGCCGGGCGGGCCAACATCACCCGCTCGCGGCTGTTCCGCTCGCCCACGGTGGCGAAGGCCGACGCGGTGGCCGCCGACGCCTACGAGGCGCTGCAGCAGGGCGACGTGGTGTCGGTGCACGGCTTCCTCAACGCCGCCACGGCCTTCTCCACGAGGCTCGCGCCGCGCGCGGTGCTGCGCCGGGTGGTGGCCGCCATCAACACGCCCCCGGAGTCGTGAGGCGGGCCGGTGGTGGCCCTGCTCGTGGCGTCGCTGGCGCTGGCGCAGGCGCCGCCGCGCGTGACGTTGCTCTTCGGCGGCGACGTGATTCCGCACACGCCGCTGCGTGAGGCCGCGGCGCGGCACGGCTGGGCGCCGGTCTTCGCGCCGCTGGCCGACACCTTCGCCGCCGCCGACTTCACGGTGTTGAACCTCGAGGCGCCGGTGGTGTCGCTCAAGAAGCCGGAGCAGGAGACGCTGGTGTTCTGGGCGCCGCCGGAGCTGCCGCGGGCGCTGGCCCGGGCCGGCGTCGACGTGCTGGGCTTCGCCAACAACCACAGCCTCGACCAGCACCGCGAGGGCATCGCCTCCACCCGCGCCTTCCTGGCCGACGCCGGGGTGCGCGCGGTGGGCGCCGACGTCGACGAGGCCGGCGCCTGGTCTGCGCTGGAGCTGGAGAAGGACGGCCTGCGGGTGGGCGTGCTGGCCTTCACCCGCTTCCTCAACGGCTTCAACAACCGGCCCGACGCGGGGCTGCCGCACGTGCCGGCGGTGCCGTACCCCGAGTCGCCCATCGGCGGCGGGAGGACCGAGGCCGCGACGGTGGACCTGGTGCGCGCGCTGGCGCCGCGCTTCGACGCGCTGATTCTCTTCGTGCACTGGGGGCAGGAGTACGCGCACGCGCCGCTGCCGCGCGACCGGGCCTTCGCGCAGGCGCTGCTCGACGCCGGCGCCTTCGCCATCATCGGCGCGCACCCGCATGTGCTGCAGCCGGTGGAGGCGCTGCCGCGCGCCGACGGCGGGGTGGGCCTGGTGGCCTTCTCGCTGGGGAACCTGCTGTCGAACCAAGACGCCGCCGACGAGCGGGGCGTGCGGCGCGACGGGCTGCTGCTGCGGTTGGAGTTGGTGCGACGCGAGGCGGGCGTGACGCTGGAGGGGGTGACGCCGCTGCCCGTCACGGTGGAGCACCTGAAGGCGAGGCGCGCGCGGGTGGTGCTGGTCGCGCAGCAGCTCGCCGAGGCCGAGGTGGGGCTGGCGGCGCCGGGGCTCCCGAAGGTGGAGCGGCGGCGCCTGGAGCGCCAGCGCGAGGTGGCGCTGCAGCGGCAGGCGCGGGTAGAGCGCTTCTTCCAGGACGCGGCGCTGCGTCGCGCCTGGCCGGGCGTGGGCGGCGCGGTGGGGCCCGAGGCGCGCTGACGAGCGGCGCGACGCCCCGTTTCATTTTTCGCTACGGTGCGCGGCCGTGCACGATTCCGCCCTCACGCAGGAAGCGTTGTCGCAGTTACCTCCAGACCTCGCCGACAGCCCGCTGGTGAGCGCCGACCTGGCGCCGGTGCCGCCCTCGGGCCGCACCTGGACCACCTACAACTTCGCCGCGCTGTGGATTTCCATGGCCCACTGCATCCCCACCTACATGATGGCGGGCGGGCTGGTGGCGGTGGGGATGAACTGGTGGCAGGCGCTGCTGACCATCGCGCTGGGCAACGTCATCGTGCTGGCGCCGATTCTGCTGAACGCCCACCCGGGCACGAAGTACGGCATCCCGTTCCCGGTGCTGGCGCGCGCGTCCTTCGGCACCCGGGGCGCCAACGTGCCCGCGGTGCTGCGCGCCATCGTGGCCTGCGGCTGGTTCGGCATTCAGACCTTCATCGGCGGCGAGGCGGTGAAGACCTTCGTCGAGGCGCTGTGGCCGGGCTACGCGCACCTGGGAGGTGGCGCCACGCTGCTGGGTCTCTCGCTGCCCTCGGCGCTGACCTTCTTCGTCTTCTGGGCGCTGAACATCTTCATCATCGTCAAGGGCATGGACGCGGTGAAGGTGTTCGAGAACTGGGCCGCGCCGCTGGTGCTGGTGATGGCTGCGGTGCTGCTGGTGTGGGCGGTGGGGCGCGCGGGCGGGGTGGGGCCCATGCTCTCGCAGCCCTCGCGCTTCGAGACCTTCGGCGCCTTCTGGGAGGTCTTCGTGCCCTCGCTCACCGGCATGGTGGGCTTCTGGGCCACGCTGTCGCTCAACATCCCCGACTTCACGCGCTTCGGCCGCGGCCAGCGGGAACAGATGCTGGGGCAGACGCTGGGCCTGCCCACCACCATGCTGGCCTTCTCGGCCATGGGGGTGGTCATCACCTCGGCGGCGAGCTCGATTCTCAAGGGCGCCGACGTCAAGGCGCTGTGGGACCCCGTCTTCATCCTCGCGCAGCTCACCTCGTCGCAGCCGCCGGCGGGCCTCGACGCGCCGCTGATTGCCTCCACCACCACGCGGCTGGTGGTGGCGGTGGTGGCGCTGCTGGGCGTGGGCATCGCCACCATCTCGGTCAACATCGCGGCCAACGTGGTGAGCCCCGCCAACGACTTCGCCAACCTCGCGCCGCGGCACATCAGCTTCAAGCTGGGCGGCGTCATCACCGGCGTCTTCGGCATCGTGATGATGCCGTGGAAGTTTCTGGAGAGCGCCGACACGTACATCTTCAACTGGCTCATCGGCTACTCGGCGCTGCTGGGTCCCATCGCCGGCATCATGGTGGTGGACTACTGGGTGCTGCGGAAGACGCAGCTCGACGTGCCGGAGCTCTACCGCCCGGGCGGGAAGTACGCGGGCTTCAACGTCAACGCGCTCGTCGCGCTCGCCGTGGGCGTGGCGCCCAACGTGCCCGGCTTCCTGAAGAGCGCGGGCTTCATCGCGGGCGAGAAGACCTTCTTCGACACCCTCTACGTGTACGCGTGGTTCGTGGGGTTGGCGCTCGCCGGCGGGCTGTACTTCGTGCTCGAGCGTCGGCGCCGTGCGTCAGCGGGGGGAGCGCTCCGCCGTGGCGCGTCAAACGGGCCGACTCGCACCGCGCGCGCCGCCGTAATAGAAGCCGCCCGCCGTCTCACCCTCACGGAGAAGCGCCATGCAGAAGCCCACCCACCCCGCCACCTTCAGCGCCAAGAGCTACGACTTCCTCCCCTACGTCGACGTGAAGAACTGGATTGGCGGCCGCTGGCGCGACGGCGAGACGGGGAAGTGGCTCGACGTCGAGAACCCGCGCCATGGCAAGGCCCTGGGGCGCATGACGCTGTCCTCGGCGGTCGACGTCGACGCGGCGGTCGAGGCCGGCAAGAAGGCCTTCCCCGCGTGGAAGGCGACGCCCATGCGCGAGCGCGCACAGGTGCTGTACCGCCTCAAGACGCTGATGGAGCGCGACCTCGACGAGCTGAGCTGGCTGGTGAGCCACGAGAACGGCAAGACGTACGCCGAGGGCAAGGGCGACGTGGAGAAGGGCATCGAGTGCGTGGAGTTCGCCGCCTCGCTGCACATGATGGGCGACGGTGGGCAGCTCGACGTCAGCCGCGGCGTCAACTGCCGCGTCACCCACGAGCCCCTGGGCGTGGTGGCGGGCATCGTGCCCTTCAACTTCCCGGTGATGGTGCCGCTGTGGATGGTGCCCAACGCGCTGATGGCGGGGAACGCTTTCGTGCTCAAGCCCTCCGAGGTGGTGCCCTACGGCGCGATGAAGCTGGCCGCGCTGTTCCAGGAGGCGGGCCTGCCCGACGGGCTCTTCAACGTGGTGAACGGCCAGCGCGAGTGCGTGGAGGCCATCGTCGACCACCCCGGCATCCAGGCGGTGGGCTTCGTGGGCAGCACCAGGGTGGCGAAGATTCTCTACGCGCGCGGCGCGGCCACCGGCAAGCGCATGCTCTGCCTCGGCTCCGCCAAGAACCACGTGGTGGTGGTGCCCGACGCCGACCTGCAGCTCACCGCCTCGAACGTGGTGGCCTCCAGCTACGGCTGCGCGGGGCAGCGCTGCATGGCGAGCTCGCTGATGGTGGCGGTGGGTGACGTGCAGCACGTCATCGACGGCATCGTGGCCAACGTGAAGAAGCTGGAGCTGGGCAAGGACATGGGCAGCGTCATCTCCAGCGCGGCGAAGGAGCGCATCGTGAGCCACATCGAGAACGCGAAGCAGGCCGGCGCGCAGGTGCTGGTCGACGGCCGCGGCCAGGAGGTGGCGGGCCACGGGGGCCACTGGGTCGGTCCCACCGTGCTGGACCAGGTCACCACCGACATGCCCGCCGGCTGCGAGGAGATTTTCGGCCCGGTGCTGAGCATCGTGCGCGTGAAGACGCTGGAGGAGGCCATCGCGCTCCAGCACAAGAGCCTCTATGCGAACGGCGCCGCCATCTTCACGAATGACGGCGGGGTCGCGCGGAGGTTCCAGCT
>CALNBU010000516.1 GCA_937875615.1 uncultured Archangium sp. | reverse complement strand
CGTGCACCAGGTCTTCGACCCCCTCCAGTTCCGCATCCTGCGGGACCGGCTCTACCAGTACCTCGACGCGGTGGAGCCGGAGGCCGACTGGCGGGTGGTGACGAAGCGGCAGCCCACGGCCGACGAGCTGTCCGCGCTGCGCTTCGCGTGGCGGGTGTGCAAGCACGTCAAGTCAAATGCCATCGTCTTCGCCACCCCCGACGAGCTCCTCGCGCAGGGAGGAGGGCAGACAAGCCGCGTCGATTCGGTGAAAATCGCGGCGATGCGCGGTGGTGCGCGTCTGAAAGGGAGCGCCGTGGCCTCAGATGCTTTCTTCCCCTTCCGTGACGGGCTCGACGCGCTCGTCGCTGCGGGGGCCGGGTGCGTGGTGCAGCCCGGCGGCTCCGTGCGTGACGCGGAGGTCATCGCCGCCGCCGACGAGCACGGCATCGCGATGATCTTCACCGGCACCCGTCACTTCCGTCACTGAGACGTCTCTTCATGCGCATTGTCTGTCAGAAGTGTTCAGCCGCGTACGCCATCGACGACAAGTTCGTCACGCCCAAGGGGGTGCGCGCCCAATGCCCCCGGTGTCGTCATCTCCAGTTGGTGAAGAAGGAGGAGGCGCCGGCGGCCGCGCCTGCCCCAGCGCCTGAGGCTCCGGCGCCGTTCCTGTTCGATCTCAGCCAGCCCACCGAGCCGAACCAGCCCATTCCGCCCGGCGCCGCGTCGGGGGTCCACTTCGGCAGCACCACCCCGGCGCCCGGTGCTGCGCCGAGCCCCTTCGACTTCGGGGCGCCGCCACCTCCGGCGCCGAACCCCTTCGACTTCGGCGCGCCGCCACCGCCCCCGCCGCCTCCCGCGCCGGCGTCGCCAGGTGGCAGCCCCTTCGACTTCAGCGCGTCGCCTGCGTCGTTCACCAAGTCCACGCCGGGCATCGCGCCCGCTCCGGGCAAAGACAGCTCGCTGTTCGACTTCGGCGCGCCGGTGGCGCCGCCTCCGCCGTCGACGGGCTCTCCCTTCGAGTTCTCCGGCGCCGGGGCCGAAGAGCTGACCCCGCCCACGCCCGACGAAGGCGCCTCCGGGGTGCGGTGCGCGAGCTGTGGCAAGGTGCTCGCCGACGCCTTCGATCAGGCGCTGGGGATGTGCGACGAGTGTCGCAACCGGACCGCGGCGCCGGTGGAGAAGTCAGCGCCGGCGCCTGTGGCACCCGCGGGGGCAGCGTCGCAGCCTGCGCCCGCACCGGCCTTCCCGACCGCGCCGTCCTTCCCGCCCGCCTCGGAGACCCCGTCGCCGCGTCAGGCGATGCGCCAGGGCCGCGGGTCCTCCGGTCGGATGATGGCCTTCGTGGGCGGCGCCGTGGTGCTGGTGGGGGTGGCCGCCGTGCTGGCGTGGAAGCGCCCCTGGGTCAGCAAGCCGCCTCCGCTGGTGGTGAAGGCAGGCCCGGACAACGTCAAGGGCACCACCGATTCGCTCATCGCGCAGTGGAAGCTGAAGTACGTCGACCTCGACCAGCGCACCGAGGATTACGTGGACGAAGGTGAGGAGTCTCTGGCGCGCGACACCACCCAGGGGTACCGGTCGGCGGAGGAGTCCTTCGAGCAGGCGCTGGTGCTCTCGCCGGGTGACACGCGGGCGCTGTCGGGGTGGGTGCTCTCGCTGGCCTTCGGCCGCGCGGCGGAGCTCGATGAGCCGACGGTGCGCGCCGCAGAGGCGATGCTCAACGGCGCCGAGCAGAAGAGCGACGACTCACGGCTGTACGTGGCGCACGCGCACTTCCTCATCTCCCGCGCCGGGAACCCGAACGACATCAAGGTGCTGGCGGAGCGCGGGCTGCAGAGCCGGGATCCACATCAGCAGGCGCTGGCCTCGCTGGCCCTGGGGCAGACCCTGTTGGGTCGCAACCCGCAGCAGGCGGAGGAGCACTTCGACCGCGCGCTCAAGCTCGATCCGAAGCTCAAGCGCGCCTACCTCTTCCAGGCCCAGTTCGCGGTCTCTCAAGGTCACTACAAGGCGGCGGCCACCGCGCTGGAGAAGCGCCTGGAGCTCGACGCCGATCAGTGGGCTGCCTCGGAGGAGCTGGCCCGCCTGTTGGTCGACGTGGGCGAGCCGGCCCGGGCGAAGAAGGTGCTGGAGGCGGCGAAGGCCGCGGCGCCGGGGGCTGGTCGTCCGCGCCTGGGGCTCGCGGTGTTCGCCTACCAGCACCAGTCCGACTACGGCACCGCGGAGGTGGCGCTCGAGGAGCTGGTGGCCGACGCCGAGCAGCCCGCGTCGGTCAAGGCCGAGGCGTTGCTGCACCTGGGGACCGTCCTGCGCATCACCGGCTATCCCGACGAGGCGCTGGCCTCGCTCGATCGCTCGGTCGAGCTGGCGCCCGACCAGCCCGGGGCGAAGCTGCAGCGCCTGCTGGTGTTGCTCGACAAGGGCGTCATCTCGACGGCGCGGCTGGAGCTCGACGGCCTGAAGGGGAAGCTGGGGGACAAGCACCTGGAGGACACCATCGAGGGCCGGCTGATGATCGCAGAAGGGCGCCTCGACGACGCGTTGGCCACGCTCTCCCGGGTGGTGGAGGCGGACCCCCGTCGCGTCGACGCCACCTTCCTCGCTGGCGCGGCCGCGGCGAAGGGGCGAAAAGATGGCAAGGCGTGGGAGTTCTGTCTCAAGCGTGGGCTCCGGGCCGACGTGAACTCCCGGCCGGTGGCATCGCTCACCTCGCTGTACGTCCGGCCGGCCGACCTGCTCAAGCCGGCCGTCGGGGCCTACCTGGCGCTGGTGAAGAACGTCGACGATGATCCCAGCGCGCCGCTGTGTGAGGGCCTGGTGGCGTGGTTCTCGGAAGAGCCCGCGCGCGCCGATCGCGAGTTCGCCCGGGCCATCCACATCGACCCGCGGAACACCAACGCGCTGGCGTACCGCTCGCTCGCGGCGCTCCGGCGGCGCGAAGTGGGCGCCGCGACCTCTCTGGCCGCGCGCGCGGTGGCGGCGGGGAAGACCAACGGCAACGCGTGGCTCGCGCAGGCCATGGCGCTGATGGCCGCCAGGAAGCCGGACAAGGCGAAGGTGGCGGCCCAATCGGCGACCCGCTTCATGCCGCAGTCGCTCGGGGCGAAGGTCCTGTTGGCCTCGGTGGAGGCCTCGCGGGGCAACACG
>CALNBU010000515.1 GCA_937875615.1 uncultured Archangium sp. | reverse complement strand
GGCTCGCGCAGCCCCCCGGCGGTCACCTCCGCGTCGGGCGGGGCCTCTCGACGTCGGAGACTGCGGCGGGGCGGCAGGTGGAAGATCTCCGCGTGCACCGGGCCGAGCGACGTGCGCTCCTGAACGTTCTGCATGGCCTCGCGGCGCATCTTCTCGGCGCGCTTCTCGTACACGTCGGCGCGGGCCACGTCGCCCAGGCGCTCCCGACAGAACTGCGCCAACCGCTGCCACAGCTTGAGCCGCTGCGCGAAGTCGGCGGTGGCGGTGGCGCCGTGCTCCAGCGCCCACGACGCCTCTTCATCGCGCTGCCCGCCCGCGATGAGCCGCTCGGCGTACGCGAGCCACGCCTCCTGGTGACCGGGCTCGTAGCGCACCGCCAGCTTGAGCTGGTCGAGCGCCTCCGCCGCGCGGCCGCCGCGCTCCAACAACAACACCAGCTCCATGCGCCAGGAGCGCGCCTTGACGCCCCGCTTCTCTCGCGAGAGCGACGCGCGGAGCTGGTCTTCCAGCGCCACGTCGTCTCCCGCGGCGCGGATCAACGCCGCCAGCCGGGTGCCGCCCTCTTCGTCGCCCGGCAGCTCCGCCACCACCTCGCCCCACGCGTGGCGCGCCAGCCGCGACGCCCCCGCAGCCAGCTCGGCGAGCCCCGCGGCGGCCTCCACGAAGCCGGGCTGGACCTCCAGCGCGGCGGTGAAGTCACGCCGGGCGGCCACCTCGTCGCTCCGCGTCAGCGACTCCTTCGCGCGCAGCACGTGGGCCCGCGCCTTCTCGGGCGCGGTGCGCGCCTGCCGAACGCCGGCGTCCAGCGCCGCGCGCACGCCCGAAGTGTCCTGGTTCTGCTCCAGCAGCCGCACCTGCTCGGACACCGCGCGCGAGTCGCCGGTGACCGCCGCCACCTCGGCCCAGGCCAGCGCCGCGCCGGTGAGATCATCGAGCTCGCTCTCCAACAGCTCCGCCAGCTTCTCGCCCCACGAGCCCCGGCTGGCGTCGGTGACGGCCCGCACCATCTGCTCACGGTAGAACTCCGCCAGCTCCCGCCACGCGCCGCGCGCCACGAGGTGCGCCTCCAGCTTCTGCGCGGGCTGCGGGTCTGGCCCTTCGCGCACCGCCTCGGCCAGCATCGCCGCCGCCTCGGGTGCGCTCGCCACCGCCTCGGCGATGGCCACCAACTCCAGCTGCGTCGAGCGCCGGCGCGGCAGCGGCGCGGTCTCGCCCGAGAGCGACAGCGTGGCGCCCGCGGTCAGCTCGTCGCGGCCCCACGGGCCCAGCCCCAGCTCGTCGACCACCGCGCGCGCCGAGGGGCCCTGGCCCACGCGGTCTCCCAGCAGCAGGACGATCTTCGAGGCCTCGTCGAGCGCGCGCAGCGGCGCCCGGGCGCGGTGGAGGTTGCGCAGCCACAGCAGCCGCAGCACGAACGAGGCATTGAGATCTCGCGCCTGCTCGGCGAGCTGCGCCGCCTGCATGGCGCGCAGCGCCGCCCGCGCGGGGTCTCCCAGCGTCTCGCCCCACAGCCGGGCCCGCCGCAGCGCGGAGCGCGACGCGGCCTTGAACTGGTCTCTGCGCACCAGCTCGCGCGTCTCCTTGTCGAGCGAGGCGTCGAGCTCTTCCCAGCGCTGGCGCCGGAAGAGCGCGGCGTTGAGCAGCGCCCGCGCGCGGCGGTCCGTGGGGTACTCGGCGAGGATGGTCGAGAGCAGCTCCTGCGCGGTCTCGAGGTCTCCCACCAGCCGGGCGAGGCGCGCGAGCTGACGCCGCACGTCGGTGCGCTCGTCACCCTCGGCGTCGTGGAGGTTCTCGTTGATGAGCAGCTGCGCCACCGCCTGCGTCCCCGCGCGCAGCGAGCTGGAGACCAGCGCCGCGGCCAGCCGGGCGTTCATCGGCAGGGCCCGGGCGGCGTGCACCAGCTCCTGGAAGCCGGCGAGCGGCGAGTCCTCCCGCTCCAGCCGCGCCGCGATGGCCATGTGCATCGACACCTCGGAGCGCACCACCTCCAGCCAGGGGTCGGTGATGCTGGGCTCACTTTCTCCTGAAAGGTCGAGCAGCGTCGTCTCGCCCTGGTCGTCCATCGACATCGGGCGCCAATCTACGAAGTTCTGCGCGCGGGGAAAGCCCCGTGTCGGCCCGCCTTCGGACCGGCGGCGGCGAGCGACCTGGAGCTAACCTGCTGCGGGTGCGCCTCAGCGTGCTGCTCCCAGCGAAGAACGCCGCGGCCACCGTGGAGCTGGCCGTGCGCAGCGTGCTGACGCAGACGGTGCGCGACTTCGAGCTGCTGGCCATCGACGACGGGTCGACGGACGACACCCGGGCGCGCCTCGACGCGCTGGCCGCGGTGGACCCACGCCTGCGGGTGCTCTCCTCGGACGACCGGGGGCTGGTGGCGGCGCTCAACCTCGGGCTGGCCCACGCGCGCGCGCCGCTCATCGCCCGCATGGACGCCGACGACGAGAGCCACCCCGAGCGCTTCGCCGTCAGCCTCGCCGCGCTGGAGGCCAACCCCGGCTGGGCCGGCGTGGGCACCGGCGTGGAGATCTTCCGCGAAGACCGGCCGCCCAGCCCCAACCTCGTCGCCTACGGTCGCTGGCTCTCGTCGCTGACCTCACCCGCCCTGCTCTTCCGCGACCGCTTCATCGAGTCGCCGCTGTGTCACCCTTCGGTGCTGCTGCGCCGCGAGGCCCTCGGCGACGGCTGGCGCACGGGCGACTTCCCGGAAGACTGGGAGCTCTGGCTCCGACTGCTGGAGGCGGGCCAGCGCCTCAGCTGCGTGCCCCGGGTGCTGCTCCGCTGGCGCGACCATGAGCAGCGGCTCACCCGCAGCGACCCGCGCTGCGCGCGCCCCAGGCTGTTGGCCCTCAAGGCCGACTTCCTCGCCCGGCTGCTGGGCGACGCGCCGCTGACGCTGTGGGGCGCCACCGACACCGGCCTGGCGCTCTCCACGCTGCTGCGCGCGCGCGGCGCCCGGGTGACCGGCTTCATCGAGCTCGACCCGCGCAAGGTGGGCCAGACCATCCACGGCGTGCGGGTCCGACCGCTCGAAGCGACGCCGCCAGACGGCCACGTGCTGCTGTGCGTCGCCGCGAAGGGCGCGCGCGAAAAAATTCGCGCGTGGCTGACTCAGCGCGGCAAAACTGAACTCAAAGATTTCACCTGTGTGGCGTGAGTTGAGGCGAAACTCCCCGACCATGCAAACGACTCGGGGCGTCCTCCTGCTGTTGCTGTTGCTCTCCACGCTGGCGCACGCGCAGCTGTTGAACAACCGCGCGCCGCCGCAGCACCGGCTGGTGCACAAGACCCCCTTCGCCTTCCGCGTCAGCCCGCTGGGGCTGCTCTACGACGGCCGCTTCTCGTACCGGCTGCGCCTCTACGAGCACGACTCCAAGGTGCTGCGCGACAACTTCATCGGCATCGGCGTGGCGCCGACGCTGAGCCCCGCGTTCATCCGCATCGGGCCCTACGTGGAGTTCAACCCCACCACCATCTTCGGCGTGTGGTCCACGGTGCAGTTCGCGCAGTACTTCGGCAGCTTCGACCTGCTGCAGAGCTTCCCCGGCGCGCAGTCCACCTTCAGCGACTCCGCCATCCGCGCCAACTCCGCGCGCAAGCAGGCCACCAACGGCTTCGAGGTCACCATCGGCGCCAACCTCACGCTCAAGTTCGGCCCGGTGGTGCTGCGGAGCCAGGCGCGCCTCATCTACGCCGACATGAACCTGCGCGAAGGAGACCGCGTCTACTACGACCAGTTCTACGACGTGCTCTCACCCAACCGCGGCTGGACCATCACCAACGACGTCGACCTCATCGCGATGCTCTTCGAGAACCAGCTGCTGGCGGGCGCGCGCTACACCTTCACCATTCCCCTGTACGATCCCGCGCGCCACTTCGACCCCACCAACCCGGTGCAGCAGGCCAACAACTCCATGCACCGCGTGGGGCCCTTCCTCGGCTGGACCTTCTTCAGCGACGACGGCGCCGCCTTCAACAACCCCACCGTCTTCCTGCTGATTCAGTGGTGGGCGCAGCACCGCTTCCGCACCGGCGCAGACACGCCGGCGGCGCTGCCGCTGATGGGCGTGGGCTTCCAGTTCACCGGCGACTTCCTCGAGCTCAGCCGGAAGTGAAGTCCGCCGGCAACGGCGACTCCAGCACCAGCCCCTCGAGCTCCAGCCGCCGCGCGTGCAGCAGGCACCGCGGTCCGGCCGGGCCTCCGTACAGGCGGTCACCCACGATGGGGAAGCCCAGCGCCGTCAGGTGCGCCCGCAGTTGATGCGTGCGCCCGGTGCGCGGGTGCAACGCCACGCGCACCCGACCGGCCTCCTCGGCGAGCCTGGTGAACTGCGTGAGCGCCGACAGCCCGTTGGCCTGACGCGAGGCCCGCCAGCGCCCGGGCCGCGACGGGTCCCGCGACAACGGGAGGTCGATGACGCCCTCCGCCGGGAGCCCGGGCCCCACCAGCGCCACGTATTCCTTCACCACCCGCCCCTCGCGGAACGCCGCCGCCAGCCAGGACGTGGCCCGCGCGTGCTTGCCGAAGACGGTCACCCCCGAGGTCTCCTTGTCGAGGCGGTGCACCAGCCCGGCCTCGCGCCGGAGGTAGGTCGAGGCGAGGTCGAGCAGGCTGTCTCCCTGCCGCCCGGGCGTGGGTTGCGCGGTGACGCCGGCCGGCTTGTCGACGGCGAGGACGTCGTCATCTTCGTACAGCACCACCAGCCGCGACGACGGCGCCGCAGGCTCGGTCACCGCCACGCCGCCCTCCTCCAGCACCACCAGCAGCTTCTGGCCCGGCCCCACCCGCGCGCCCGCGTCGCCCGCGCGCCGGCCGTCGAGGTACACCGCGCCCCGGGCCACCAGCGCCAGCGCTTCCTCCCGGGAGGCCGGG
>CALNBU010000514.1 GCA_937875615.1 uncultured Archangium sp. | reverse complement strand
TGGGCTTGGCGAAGGCCTTGTTGGTGATGTCGAGGTAGCCGCTCGGCTCGTCGAAGTGCGGCGCGTCCTCGTGCGAGGGGTCGGTGATGTCGTAGGCCAGCGGCTCATAGGTGATGCCGCCGAAGAGGCCGAGCATGCTCAGGGTGTCGAAGTCGTAGTTGTCGGTCGACTCGTTCTTCGACCAGTCGACCCGGATGAACTGCCGCTTGAACCAGGGCTGGTCCTCGGTGTTCTCGACGATGACGTTCATCTCCTCGCCGGTCTGCGGGTTGTACTGGCGGGCGATGTCGAAGTGCCGGTCGATGGGGTAGCTCGCCACCACGATGCCGTCGTTGGTGGCCTTGCCGAGGCCCTTGCCGTCGGAGTCGGCGATGCGCTCGTAGGCGAGGCGCGCGATGATGCGGTTCTCGGTGATCTCCCACTTCACCCGCGTCAGCGGCTGCGCGTAGGTGCTGGTGAAGAGGCCGTCCTGCCCGGCGCCGTAGCCGACGTCGATCAACGTCGCCTGGCTGTAGAACTCGGGGTCGTCCTGCGTCCCCACGTAGTCGGCGCCGACGAAGAACGACTTGTCGAAGTAGTTGGGCTGCACCCGGTTGATGGCCTGCTGCGGCTCGGAACAGCCGGCGGCCACCACCATCAGGCAGCAGAGGGTGAGGATGCGGGAACTCATGACTTCTCCTTGGGCTTGACGTTGCTGACGAGGCTCTCGATGTCGACGGTCATGTCGAGCGAGATGACAGTGTTGCGGTTGAAGAGGGGCACGACGTACCGGCTGTTGAGATCGAGCTGGTTGCTGAAGGTGAAGGCGCCGAGCGTGAAGGCGATGGTGTCCCAGGTCTGCCAGGTGGCGGAGATGGCCGAGCCCCAGAAGTTGCGCCACTCAGGGGAGTTGGGACGGTCGATGCTCAGCGTGGCGTCGGTGGCCTGCAGCTTCGGCAGGTAGCCGTACTGCATGAAGAAGGTGGCCGCGAGGATGACGCGGGGGTGGGGGAGGAACACCACCGTGGGCCCGTGGAAGACGTCGAACTGGATGGCGCGCACGCCGGTGGAGAGGATCGACGGGCAGTCATCGGCGCCGCCCAGGCCGCAGCGGGTGATGGTGGGCCCCTGGTTCTGGAAGTTGTCGAAGCGGTTGAAGCGGTAGGTGAAGCGGCCGGTGTACTGGAAGATGAGGCCCGAGAGCACCGGGAAGGCGCGCGAGAGCGAGGCGCCGGGGCTGAGTCTCAACACGCGCCCCTGGGCCTGCGACACCTTGGAGGTGGGGAGCACGAAGCGCAGGCCGCCCTGCACCTTGATGCCGCTGTGCTTCTCCTTCCAGCCCGCCCAGTTGGCGTCGAGCCACAGGTCCGACAGCTCGACCTCGTGCAGGCTGTTGGTGAAGTCCGACTTGGTGAACTCCTGGCTGAGGAAGAAGCGCCCGGAGACGAAGAAGTCGTCGTTGAAGTGCCACTGTGGCGTGATGCCGATGCGGTGCGCGACGGTGGGGTTGTAGGTGAGCTCGAAGTCAGGGGTGAAGGTGAGCGCGGTGGCGGCCACGCCGTAGCTCACGCTCGACCCGTGCCACGGCACCCGCTCCTCGGCGAGCTCTCCCACCTTGCCGATGGTGGGGACTGCCTGCGCCGCTGCCAGCGCGCTAACACCCGCTGTGAGGATCGCGACGAGGCGGCTCCCCGATGTCGCGGTTGCGTGTCGAAATGTGGGCCCGGTGTGCATCGGGGCGGGCACAGAGCACAGACCGGGCCAACGGTCCTACAACGGATTCACCTCAACCCTCTCAAAACCCGAGAAATTTCCGGGACATTTCGCCCCAGAGCTTCAGCTCTGCGATTCGGCCGGGCTCGTGGCGACCAGGGGCTGGTGCGGCCTGAAGTTCTCTTTGCCTTCGCTGCGGCCGAAGTACCGCCAGGGCACGCCCGGCTCCACGTAGGCCTCCTGCGGAATGTGCTGGGCGATCTCCGCGTGCAGCGCCGGCAGCTTCGACCAGTGCAGGCCGGGCCGGTAGTGGTGCGCGGTGTGGTACCCGAGGTTGCCGGTGAAGACGTTGTAGAAGCGCTGGATGATGTTGTTGCAGGCCACGAAGTGGTCGGCCGTGTCGCGGTTCGAGTGGTGGTTGTAGGTGGCCAGCGCGGTGCCGAACAGCATGCCCAGCGGCACCAGCACGAAGAGCACCACGCCGTTGAACGGGCGCCACGCCACCAGGCCGGCCATCAGCGCCACCGTCAGCACGCCCATGACGAGGAAGATGCGGCGCTGCCGCGGGTGCTTCGCGCCCACCGCCCACGCGCGCGGGTAGGCGGTCAGGGTGGTGATGAGGCTGTACTCCCACTCGCCCATGCGGGAGCCGTCGTCGCGCGCCCACCGCGACTCGTCCTTCGTCTGGTCGAGGTAGTGGAGGTGGTGGCCCAGGGAGTGGTGCAGCACCCAGGCCTGGCTGGAGACGCCGGTCATCAGCGCGTACATGAACTCCAGCAGCCGGTTGGCCCAGGCGTAGTGGAAGGTCGAGACGTGCTGGTGGTGGTGGTTGAAGGCGCAGACGCCGGCCTTGGGGAACATGCTGAAGATGGCCCAGGCGACGACCAGCAGCCTGCTGTCGACCAGCAGGTAGACGCTGACGTCCACGGCGAACAGCAACGACATCAACAACACGGGGACGCGGTCTTCTGGATGGCGGAACACGGCGTGCGCGGCTTACGCGGTTTCGCCGCTGGAAGTCGAGGGGAGAGGCTGGGAGCGGAAAAGTACAGGCCCGGAC
>CALNBU010000513.1 GCA_937875615.1 uncultured Archangium sp. | reverse complement strand
GCCACGCCGCCGTCCGCTGGGACGGCTGGAAGCGCGAGGCCTGGCTGCGCGACCTGGGCTCCACCAACGGCACGCTGGTCAACGGCACCCTCATCACCGGCGAGGTGGCGCTGGCGGAGGGCAACGTCATCACCCTGGGCGATGAGACCGCCTTCCTCTTCATGCGCACCGAGACGCTCTACGCGCTGGTGCGCAGCCGCTGAAGACCGCCCCCAACCGCAGCGCCGAGCCCCCGCTTCGGCGCTACGGCTGAGTCCGGCCCTGCGACGGTCGAGAATACAGCAATACTGAAACCACGTCGGGGTATTCCGCGATTTCAGTGGGTTGATATTCCCACACACGTTGCGGTACGCATCGAATCGATGCGAAGTGAAACGTCACCTCTGGTGTTGGTGGTGGACGACGACGTGGACATCGCGCGGCTGGTGGGCAGCTACCTCTCGCGGGTGGGCTTCGAGGCGGAGTGGGTGAGCGACGCGCCCGCGGCCCTCGAGGCGGCGAGCCGGCGCACCTTCTCGTTGCTGCTGATGGACTACCAGTTGTCCGGGCAGACGGGCCTGGCGTTGGCGCAGGACGTGATGCAGGTGCAGAAGCAGCGGGCGCCGGTGGTGGTGATGACGGCGCACGCCAGCGTGGAGACGGCGCTCGACGCGCTGCGCGCCGGCGCCACGGACTTCATCGCCAAGCCCTTCGAGCTGTCGCTGCTGCAGGCGGTGGTGCGGCGCGTGTTGGACCATCACCGCACGCAGGTGGAGCTGGAGTCGCTGCGTCAGGAGCTCCGGCGCAGCGCCGACGCGCACGGGCTGCTGGGCGACCACCCCACGATGCAGAGCGTGCGGCGGTTGATTCCCCGGTTGGCACAGGCCGAGGGCGTGGTGCTGGTGTCCGGAGAGAGCGGCACGGGGAAGGAGCTGGTGGCGCGGGCCATTCATCTCGAGAGCCGTCGCGCCCGGGGGCCCTACGTGGCCATCAACTGCGGCGCGATCTCTCCCTCGTTGCTGGAGTCGGAGCTGTTCGGCCACGTGAAGGGCGCCTTCACCGGCGCCACCGACGACCGGCGCGGCGTCTTCCGCGAGGCCGAGGGCGGCACGCTGTTCCTCGACGAGGTGGGGGAGCTGCCGCAAGCGCTGCAGGTGGCGCTGCTGCGGGTGCTGCAGGAGCGCACGGTGCGGCCGGTGGGCGCCAACCGGGAGGTGAAGGTCGACACCCGGGTGGTGGCCGCCACCAACCGGGACCTCCGGGCCGCGGTGAACGAGGGCCGCTTCCGGGAAGACCTGCTCTTCCGCCTCGACGTGCTGCGCCTCGAGCTGCCGCCGCTGCGCGCGCGCGGCGCCGACGTGCTCCAGCTCTTCAGGCACTTCCTGGCGCTGGCCTGCGCGCGCAACGAGCGGACCATCAGGGCCCTCGCGCCGGAGGTGACCGAGCTGCTGCAGAAGCACGCCTGGCCGGGCAACGTGCGTGAGCTGCAGAACGTCGTGGAGCGCGCGGTGCTGGCCTGTGAGGGCGAGCGCCTCGAGCCGTGGCATCTCCCGCCCACCGTGGCCGTGCCGCCGGCGGTGAAGCTGAGCGAGAGCTGGCCGCTGATGTCGCTCGAAGAGCTCGAGCGGCGGCACATCGAGCACGTGCTGAGCTCCGTGGGCGGCAAGAAGGAGCGCGCCGCGAAGGTGCTGGGCATCGACCGGGTGACGCTCTACCGCAAGCTGAAGCGCGGCTGACGGCTACCCCTTGTTGCTGCCGTGGCCGCGTCGCTCGCGGCGCTTGGTCTCCGGGCGCCCGCGGGCCTCGCCGGGTTGCTGGAGCCTGCGCAGCTCCCGCTGCAGCTCCGCCCAGCTCTCGAAGCGCACCTCGTCGAGCGTGCCGGCCTCCAGCGCGGCCTTCACCGCGCAGCCCGGCTCCGCCTCGTGGCGGCAGTCGTTGAAGCGGCAGGTGGTGGCCAGCGCGGTGATGTCATCGAAGGCCTTCGCCAGCCCCTCATCGGCGGCCCACAGCTGCACCTCGCGCAGCCCGGGCGTGTCGATGATGGCGCCTCCCTGTGGCAGCACCAGCAGCTCGCGCCGGGTGGTGGTGTGGCGCCCGCGCCCGTCGTCGCGCGTCTGGCCGGTGGCCATCACCGGCGCGCCCAACAGCTGGTTCACCAGCGTCGACTTGCCCACGCCCGAGGAGCCCAAGAGCACCACGGTCCGCCCGAAGCCGATGAGCGCCTCCAGCGGCGCCAGCCCGTCGCCCGAGCGCGCGGAGACCACGTGCACCGGCGCGTCGCGGGTGAGCGCCTCCACCTCGCTCACCTGGGCCGCGAGGTCGACGGCGAGGTCCCGCTTGTTCAGCACCACCACCGGCTGGGCGCGGCTTTCCCAGGCCAGGGTCATGAAGCGCTCCAGGCGCCGCAGGTTGAAGTCGCGGTCCAGGCCCATCACCACCAGCACCGAGTCGAGGTTGGTGCCCAGCACCTGGGGCTCGGAGTTCTCGCCGGCCACCTTGCGCACGAAGGCGCTGCGGCGGGGCAGCTGGCAGCACGAGCCGGTGATGCTCGGCACGAAC
>CALNBU010000512.1 GCA_937875615.1 uncultured Archangium sp. | reverse complement strand
GGTGTTGTTCGAGTCGCTCGACCAGACCGCCACCGACCGGGAGATCATCGGGACGGTGCACGTGTCCGAAGAATGGCGTACCAACCCCGACGTGAAGCCTTCGCTGGAGCTCACGGTGGGCCCGGATTTCGCGCTGTCGTCCCGGCTGGTGGCGCCGGGCGGCATGCAGACCCAGTTGCAGATTGTCGACCAGAGGCGGTGATGGATCTCATCGGGGCGTACCAGTCGGAGCTGCACATTCCAGAGAACGCCGCGCGGGGCCTCGCCGGCCAGCTGCTGGGGCTCATCGAAGACACCGTGCGGGAGCAGGTGAGCTTCGGCATCGCCGCGCGGGTGCGCGACGCGGTGCCGGAGATGCTCGACTGGCAGCTCTCCTCGCCCACGCTGCGGCCGGGCTCGGTGTCCCTCGACGACTTCCCCCAGAGCTCGATGCTCGACCCGCGCGCGGAGTGGGACAGCCTCTTCGCCCGCTTCGCGCTGCCGCCCGAGCACGCCACGCTGGCGCGCCGGCTGGCCCTCGACTTTCTCGCCTCGCGCCTCGAAGACGGCACCTTCCACACCGTCCGCCGCGCGCTGCCCTGAGCCCCTGAGCCGGCCGGCGTCACCCGGCCGTTTCGCGACCGTGGCGGTTTCTTTTCGCGGCCGCCCTGCGGCCGTCGCGCGCCGCCTCCACAGTGCACGCTGCGAAAGGAGGCCTCGTCATGGTGACGGACCTGCTCATCGGCGCGTCGTGCTTCGGGTTGCTGGTGTTGCTGCTCCAACGCATCTGCGTGGGCGTGGCGCTGCGACGGCCGCCGCCGCGGCCCTCCACCACGCCCGGCATCTCCATCCTCAAGCCGCTGTGCGGCGTCGACGAGGCGCTGGACGAGAACCTCGCCGCCTTCGCCGCGCTCGACTACCCGCACTTCGAGGTGCTGCTGGGCGTGAAGGACCGCGACGACGCCGCCTGGCCGCTGGCGCTGTCCTGGGCCATCCGGGACCGCCGCTTCCGCGTCGTGCAGCAGCGCAGCGCCCCGGGCCTCAACCCCAAGGTGAATCAGCTCATCACGCTCGGCGCGGAGGCCCGGCACCCGCTGCTCCTCGTCTCCGACAGCAACGCGCGGCTGCCGCCCGAAGCGCTGCGGGAAATCGCCGCGCGCTTCGAAGACTCGCGCGTGGGGCTGGTGGTGAACCCGGTGAGCGGCCTGGGGCACGCGTCGCTCGGCGCGCTGCTCGACAACCTCTACATGGCCTCCAGCGTGGCGGCGCCGCAGCTCGGCGTCAGCGCGCTGCTCGGCCGGGGCATCGTCAACGGCAAGTCGATGACGCTCCGCCGGGCCGCGCTCGACGACCTCGGAGGCTTCTCCAGCGTCGCTGACGTGCTGGCCGAAGACTACGTGATGGGTGAAGACCTGCGCGCCGCGGGCTGGCGCGTCTCGGTGGCCGTCACCCCGGTGTGGAACGTCTCGGTGCAGCGCAGCGTGGGCAGCTTCTTCGCCCGCTACCTGCGCTGGGGCGTCATCTTCCGCACCGCCGTCAGCCTCCCCGCCTCGCTGGCGCACGGGCTGATCAACCCGCTGCCCTGGTGGGCGCTGGCCCTGGCGCTCACGCCGCGGGTCGACCTCGCCCTCGGCTTCCTCTGCGCGGCGGCGCTGAAGGTCTCGCTCGACCTCAGCGTCGCCCGCGCGGTGCGCTGCGGCCCCTTCGACTGGCGCGTGGTGCCCGCGGTGCTCTTGAAGGATTCGTTCCTCTTCGTCGCCTGGCTGCGCGGCTTCTTCGTGCGCACGGTGCGCTGGCGCGGCCAACGCCTGCGCGTCGGCGCGCGCTCCCGCCTGCTGGGCCCCACCCCTCAACTCACCCCCGCCAGGAGCCTCCCATGAACAGCCTCTCCTTCAGACTCTCTCACGCGCTGCTGGCGCTCGCCGTCTCTGCGCTCTCGCGACGCGGGTGACGGCGATGCGACGCGTGGCACACCTCTCAGACCTGCACCTGGGCGAGCGGGCCCGGAACACCCGCATGGCGCGCGCGCTGGTGACGTCGCTGCGCGCTGAACAGGTCGACCACGTGGTGGTGACCGGCGACATCACCCACTCCGGGGCCATCGACGAGTACGAGCTGTGGCTGGAGCTCTTCGAGCCGCTGCTGCGCGAGAAGCGCGTCACCGTGGTGCCCGGCAACCACGACGTGGCGGGAGACGGCGTGGCGGAGTTGCTGAGCGACGGGCTGCGGGTGTCCGTCGACGCCCGCGCGGGCCTCTTCATGGTGTGCGTCGACTCCACCGCGCCGCACAACCGCCGCACCTTCCGCAGCCACGGCGCGCTCCACCACGAGATGCTCGACGCGGTCGATGAGGCGCTGCGCCTCGCGCCGCGGGGCCTGACGCGCGCGGTGCTCTTGCACCACCACGTCCTTCCGCAACCCACCGAGGGCCTGGGCGAGTGGTTCGCCGACCAGCTGGGTTGGCCGCACGCCGCGGAGCTGCCCCTGGGCCGCGAGCTGCTGCGCCGGGTGCGGGGGAAGGTGCAGCTGGTGCTGCACGGCCACAAGCACGTCCCCCGGGAGTCGGTGGTGGACGACATGCGGGTGGCCAACGCCGGCTCGTCGACGATGCTGGGGGCCTACCGGGTGTTCGAGCACGACGGCGCGCTGGTGCGACCGGGCCGGTGGGTCCAGGCGCATCGCCCGCGCGTGGTCCCCGCGCAGCCGGACGTCAGCGTCGCTCCCGCTCCGGGCGCGTGAGCCCCGCCAGCGGCGCGGTGACGACGGCCTCGACGGCCTCGGTGAAGGCCTGCGCCGCGGCCTCGACGTCGGCCAGCGCGCCGGTGAGGTAGCCGCCGGCGAAGTTGGTCTCGGTGGGCGGCCCGAAGAACTTCTGCAGCGTGACGTCGGCGGCCTTCAGCGCCGCGTCGAGGCCCACCAGCGCCTCGGTGGGCGGCGCGATGAGGTACGCCAGCGGCGCGCCCACCGGAACGCCCGCCAACGTCGAGAGGTAGCGCCCGGTCTCGGCGATGACGTGCGGAAAGAAGGCCGGGCCCTCCGTGCCTTCGAAGCACACGAAGTGGCAGCTGCCATTCAGCACCTCGCGCAGCGCCCACAGCCCCTCGGAGACCTCGGCAGGGTTGGCGCCGGCCAGCACGCCCAGCACCTCGCCCGAGAGCGGCCCCGAGGCGTGCGCGCTGCCCGCGTAGAACGACTTCGCGTACACCACGTCGACCTCGGCGTGCTTGGTGGCGTGGTCCAACGCCACGTAGAGCGCGTCATCCTGGTCGCAGGTGACGAGCGCGCAGGACACGTGCGCGGGCGACAACCCCAGCGCGGCGGCCAGGGCGGGCTCCACCCGCTCCAGCTGGCGCACCGACAGCAGCTTCGGCTTCACGGCTTTCAACGCGCGCGCCATCACTGGCCTCCCGTCAACTTCACGCCACCGCCGCCGGCCTCGAACGAGGCCTTCATCAACTCGGCGCACCGGGCGGCCGCACGCTCCGGAGGGAAGCCCACCGCGCGCACGTTGGAGATGCAGTCCTTCTCGGAGTTGTCCTGGCCCAGCTTCGGACCGAAGGCGGTGTAGATGGACAGCGAGTCGCCGGTGCCGAGGCCGGGGCGCTCGCCGACGATGATGACGGTGCTCCGGGCGCCGGTGGCGACGCCGATGTCGTCCTGCACGCCGATGCGGGCGAACTTGACGAAGAGCGGTCGACCCACCGTGAAGCCGCGGCCCTCCAGCGCGGCGTGCAGCGCCTTCATCAGCGGCGGGCCGTTGAGTCGCAGCGCGCTGGCGGCCAGCCCATCGCCGGCGATGAGCTGCACGTCGACGCCCCGGCCGGTGTCGGGGTGCAGGAGAAATTCGGCGTGGTCCTTCGACCTGGTGCGCAGCGGCAGCCAGCCCTGCGCGGTGGCCCACGCCTCGTCGACCTCGGAGTGCACCGCGTCGAGCGCGATGGCGTGGTCGGCGCGCAGGCCCAGGTACGCGGTGGTGAGGTAGCGGGTGCCGGTGCGCACCAGGTCGAAGGACCACGCCGAATTTCTCCTGCCCCCCGACCCCGGCCGCCGCCTCGACGACGCCAGCCGCGAACGCTGTGCGCGGGAGGCCACCCGGGGCGTCGACGCGGACGCGCTCTACAACTCCAGCGAGGTGCCGCACGACCGCCGCTGGCAGCTGCCGCTGCCGGATGCCGACGCGGTGCGCGCCGACCTCCTGGCCAGCCT
>CALNBU010000511.1 GCA_937875615.1 uncultured Archangium sp. | reverse complement strand
GAGCAGCGCGCGCTCGGCGTCGCCCAGCGCCACCTCCACCTCGCCGGGCTCTCTGTGCTCGGCCAGCACGAAGGCGCCCAGCACCTGACGCACCTCTCCGGGCTGCAGGGCGTCGACCGACATGGCTCAGCCCAGGTCTTCGTCGAGGTCGAAGTCGGGCACCTTCTGCTCTGCCTGCTTCATCTTCTGCTTCACGAAGGTGTCTTCGGCGGCCGAGGGCGGCAGCTTCGGCGGCCGGCGGGGCGCGCTGGGCACCTGCGCGCGGGCGACGGCGCTGTCCGTCAGCGCCAGCGCGCGGATGTGCGTCTGCAGGCGGCCGTCGTCCTCGTCGCCGAGGGCCACCTCGTCGTGCGGGTCCTCGGGCGGCGGGGTGAGGTCGGGGTCGCTGGCCGCGTCCGGACGGAAGGCCTTGTAGGAGCCGGTGTTGCCGGGTGACGTTGGCCGCATGGCGCGGAAGGCGCCGGTGCCTCCGGGCGCTGGCCGCTGCGGCGCGGTGGGCTTCGGAGAGAAGGCCGGGGTGTTGCCGGTGCCGCCGCGCTGTTGCTGCGGGTTGAGCGGCGCGAAGGAGCCGGTGGTGCCGCGCGGCTGTTGCGGGCTGAGGGCCTTGAAGGCGCCGGTGGTGCCCGAGGGCTGGGTCGGCGAGGTGGGCCGGGGGGTGAAGGCGGCGAAGGAGCCGGTGCCGGGCCGGTTCGACGGCCGCGCGGGCGCGGTGGGCTTGTAGGCCGGGTAGCGCCCGCTGGATGACAGGAGCGAAGGGTCGGGGGTGGGCGTCTCGTCGGGCGGGCGGCCGGTGACGTAGTCGGCGCGGCGCTGCAGCGCCATGGTCACCCCCTCAGACATTTCGTCGTAGGGGAAGAGCGGCGCTGGGGCCTTCTTCTCTTCGTCGTCTTCGTGACCCGACATGACCAGCCGCTACGCTAGCGCTTTCGCGGCTCCGGAGACAGGGCGGAGGGCTCGGGAGCCTGCCCGATGGACGTGAGCGCGCCCCATATCGACTGGCGCTCCGGGGCGTCGAAGCCGTCGAGGCCCGTCTGCTCGTCTCTCCAGCGCGTGGCCGGAGAGAAGGTGCCGAAGAGGCGGTCCCAGCAGGTGAGCAACGTGCCGTAGTTGGAGTTGGTGAAGCGCACGTCGCGCGAGTGGTGCTGGCGGTGCGTGCGCGGGGTGGGGGTGACGAGGCTGATGAGCCGCTCCAGCGGCAGCGGCACCCGGAAGGCGGAGTGGTGCCACGACAGGAGCACCGAGGTGATGAGCGTGCGCCCCGCGAGCTCCAGCGGGCCGAGGCCCAGCAGCAGCACCCACAGCGCGAACCAGGGGTAGGCCAGCGCGTGCTCCAGGGGGTGCGCGCGCACCGAGGTGGTGGCGTCGCAGGCGGGGTCCATGTGGTGCACGCGGTGCAGCCGCCACAGCCACCCGACGTGGTGGTGGGCGAGGTGGCGCAGCCAGTCGGCGAGGTCGATGCCCGCCACCGCCACCGCCAGCCGCGCCCAGAAGGGCCAGTCGACGAGGTTGAGCAGCCCCACGCCGCGCGCGCGGGCCCAGGCGCTGGTGGCCAGCAGCAGCGCCAGGCCCGCGGCGGAGGGGACCGCGGTGAGCAACGCCAGCCAGAGGTTGGTCCACCCGTGGCGCACCGCCGCGCGCCAGGGCAGGGGGGCGGTGAGCGCCGAGAGCCGCTCCAGCACCGTCATGCCCAGCACCATGGCGGCCAGCGTGGGCGGGCCCAGGCCGAAGAGCTCGTCGCTCGTCACGCCAGGGACTCCAGGAAGGCCGCGACGGCGGCGATGGCCTGGGCGCGGTCGGTGTCGCGCAGCACCTGATGAAAGCCGCGCTGCAGCACCAGCCGCTGGGAGAACGGGAGCTGCGTCTGCAGCGCGAGCACCGCGTCGAGGTCGACCACGTGGTCCTGCACCGCGGCCACCACCAGCGACGGGCAGGTCAGCCGGGCGCTCGCGTCGCGCGCGAGGTCCTGCAGCGCGAAGAGGTCGAGCAGCCGCTTGAGCGGGTAGCGCGGGAGCACCGGGGCCACGGCCACCGCGCCGGGGTCTTCGAGGTCGAGCCCGGTCTTCTTCTTCCACTGGGGCGTGACGTCGAAGACGCCGAGGTGTCGCGCCGCGCGCAGGGCGGCGGGGCCCACGCCGCGCAGCTTCACCGCCGGGGCCAGCAGCACCAGCGCCCGCACCAGCCCGGGGTGGCGCTCGGCGAGCGTCATCGCCAGCAGGGCTCCCATGGAGAGCCCGGCCACCGCCACCCGGGGCGAGGCCCGCAGGGTCTCCAGCGCGGCCTCCGCG
>CALNBU010000510.1 GCA_937875615.1 uncultured Archangium sp. | reverse complement strand
ACATGGAAGCGCGCCCAGCGGCGGTAGTGCGCCAGCGTCTCGGCGTCGGCGTCGAAGCGCCAATTGCGCCGCGCGTCGATGCCGTGGTGCGTGCGCATCACCGGAGACAACGCGCCCAACGTCGTCCAGCGGAAGAAGAGCTCCTTCGTGGAGGGCGGGTTGGTGTTCGACTGGTACCCCGCGATGTCGTGCCCCCAGGTGTTGACGCCAGCCAGGCCCAGGTTGATGCCCATGGGGATGACGGTGAACAGCCCGTCGTCGCGCTGGAAGCTGGTGCGTTGGTCTCCGGCCCACACCACCGGCGACACCGCGTTGCTGCCAATCCAACCCGCGCGGGAGAAGAACGTCAGCTGTCCTGCGCCGTCGGGGTCGCGCTCCTTGATGACCTCGAGGTTCAGCCGCGCCCAGTCGAAGGCGTAGCGGTTGTGCGCCAGCATCGGGTCTTCTCCGCTGGCCAGCACCGCGTCGTGCGGTAGCCACTCGCCGAAGTCGGACATCCACCCGGTGAAGCCCACGTCGAGCGACGCGCGCAGGTAGGACTTCACCCACTCGCGCGTCTCGCTCCTCGACAGGTCGGCCAGCGCGGTGGGGCGGAAGGTGACGCCGTCGAACCAGTAGACGCCACCGTCGGGCGCCGCCACCGCGTGTCCTCCAGCCAGGGCCTCATCGGCGATGCGTGTCTCGCTCACCAGGAAGGTGTTGAAGTACGCGTGCCAGGCGATGCCCAGCGCGCGCAGCTCGGCGGCCAGCACCTCTGCGTCGGGGTAGAGCGCGCGGTCGAGGTCCCACTCCTCAATCAAGCGGTAGCCGGTGCCCTCGTCGCGCCCGCCGCGGAAGTCCTCGGTCCAGATGACGGACGAAGGAATGCCCTCATCGCGCAGCAGCCGCGCCACCCGCCGCACCTCGGCGCTGCCCATGATGGCGTCGTTCCATGGCGCGAAGGCCAGCGGCGGCGGCCGCAGCGGGCGCGCGAGCAACCCCGCGGTGGCCCGCGACAGGGCCTCCTTCGGCGCGCCGGCGTGGAGGTAGAGGTCGAAGCGGTTGGCCCACACCTCGACGCGGAAGACCCCGGTGTCTGTGCTGCACACCTCGAAGATGGAGCGCGCGTCGCTGGCCACCAGCCCCAGGTACCCACGGTTGCTGACCCAGGTGGGCAGGCCGTAGCTCGACGCGTGCCGCGTCCCGACCAACTGCCACACCAACGGCACCTCATCGTTCTCCATCTGCTTCCCGACGCCGGGCTCGCTGGTCCAGATGGTGACGGTGTGCCCGCGGTGGTCGATGCCATCGGCCTGCGCGCCGAAGCCGAGGAAGCGGTCGGCTTCGTCACAGCGGAACGAGAGCGCCAGGCGGTTGGTGTCGCCGTCCGCGGCCGCGTACGTCAGCTTCAGCACCCCCTCTGCCGGCTCCGAGGCCTCCACCGACACCACCGCGTCGTTGGCGGCGTCACTCCACACTCCGCGCGCGCGGTCAGCGGAGCGCTCACTCCAGGCGAAGCGCGTCCCTTCGACCCAGGGCGCGCTCCCGTCGACCACCCTCCAGCTGCCGAACGCCATCTCGGAGCGGGCGCGGTTGGTGCGCACCGCGACCGGCACCGCCCCAGACGCCAGCGCGCTGACCTCTCCCCGTCGGACCTCGAAGGAGGTGGCGTCGATGACGAGCGCGAAGCCGCCGAAGGAGACGGGGGTGGGTTCGCAGGCCATGAGGATGAGGCCCAGCAGAGAGAGGAGGCTTCGGAACCGCATGCGCCGACGCTAACCCAGGCCAGGCCGCGCTCGGGACCCTCTCCTGTGCACCAAAAGAACGAGGGCCGCCCCGACGTTGGTCGGAGGCGGCCCTCGAAGACTTCTGATGACTCACCGCACCTCGAGAGAGGTGCGGCGACTCAGCATCTCATCAGGGGATGGTCCAGCCCCACGCGCTGGTGCCCCAGGTCAACGAGGTCAGCTCCGTGTTGATGCTGATGTACGACCCCTGCGTCCCGTCGAGGCTCTCCGCCGCGATGGTCGCGCTGCTGCCAGCGATGCGCGCCGCGCCGTTGGTGAGGCTCCCCGCCGTGGCACTGCAGTAGTGGTACTCGATGCCGCCCCCCGGCTGGAGGTGGAGCTGGAACCTCACGTTGTTGTCCAGCGTGCCGCTCGCGTAGATGCTGGCATCCCACTGGATGACGAACGCACCGCCCACGGTCTCGGCCTTCACCACGGCGAGGTCGAGGTCGTCCCAGAACGGCGAGAGGTAGCCGTTGGGGGCCGCGCTGCTCGGCACCGTGGCAGCATTGGAGAACG
>CALNBU010000509.1 GCA_937875615.1 uncultured Archangium sp. | reverse complement strand
GGCGCCGGGCGGTGATCTCCGCGGCGGGTCGCCCGGTCGCCCCCGACGCCAACCGCACCCTGCGGGTCAGCTTCGGGCGGGTGAAGGGCTACTCGCCGCGCGAGGCGGTGGTGATGACGCCGCACACCACGCTGGCCGGCGCCATCGCCAAGCACACCGGCGTCGAGCCCTTCGACGTGCCGGAGAAGGTGCGCGCGGCGTACGCGAAGGGCGGCGCCGAGCGGGTGCCGGTCGACTTCCTGGCCGACTGCGACACCACCGGGGGGAACTCTGGCAGCCCGGTCATCGACGGCAGGGGCCGCCTGGTGGGCGTGAACTTCGACCGGGGGTGGGAGAACGTGGCCAACGACTTCGGCTACAACCCGGAGGTCGCGCGCAACGTGACCGCCGACGTGCGCTACCTGCTCTGGCTGTTGTCGGAGGTGGAGGGCGTCCCGGAACTCGTCTCGGAACTCACCGCGCGCTAAAGGACGGGCTCTATGCGCTTCGACACGCTCGCCATCCACGCCGGTCAGCAGCCGGACCCCACCACCGGCGCCATCATGACCCCGGTCTTCTTCACCTCCACCTACGTGCAGGACGGCCCCGGAGGTCACAAGGGCTACGAGTACTCCCGCACCAAGAACCCCACCCGGCAGGCTCTCGAGGACTGCCTCGCGGCGCTGGAGGGCGCGAAGTATGGCGCGGCCTTCGCCTCGGGCTGCGCCGCGGCCGACATGCTGATGCACCTGCTGTCGGCGGGCGACCACGTGGTGGCCAGCGATGACCTCTACGGCGGCACCTTCCGCCTCTTCGACAAGGTCTTCGCCCGGCACGGCATCTCCTTCTCCTTCGTCGACATGAGCGACGCGGCCAACGTGGCGAAGGCGGTGCGGAAGGAGACGAAGCTGGTGTGGGTGGAGACGCCCACCAACCCCATGCTCAAGCTGGTCGACCTCGCGGCGGTGGCGGAGATCGCGAAGAAGCACCAGCTCATCTCGGTGTGTGACAACACCTTCATGACGCCGTACTTCCAGCGCCCGCTGGACCTCGGCTTCGACATCGTCACCCACTCCACCACCAAGTACCTCAACGGTCACAGCGACGTGGTGGGCGGCTTCGTGGCCACCTCCGACAAGGCCCTGGCCGAGCGCATCTACTTCCTGCAGAACGCCGTCGGCGGCGTGCAGGGCCCCATGGACTCGTTCCTGGTACTGCGCGGCGTGAAGACGCTCGGCGTACGCATGGAGCGGCACCAGCAGAACGCGGCGAAGGTGGCCGAGTTCCTCTCCGGGCACGCGAAGGTGAACAAGGTGACCTGGCCGGGCCTGCCCACGCACCCGCAGCACGCGCTGGCGAAGCGTCAGATGACGGGCTTCGGCGGGATGCTGACCTTCGACATCAAGGGAGGGCTGGAGGCCGCGCGGCGCTTCCTCAAGACGGTGAAGATCTTCGCCTGCGCGGAGTCGCTGGGCGGTGTGGAGTCACTCATCGAGCACCCGGCCATCATGACCCACGCGTCGATTCCGAAGGAGAACCGCGAGAAGCTGGGCATCACCGACGGCTTCATCAGGCTCTCGGTGGGCATCGAGGACTCGGCGGATCTCATCGATGACCTGAAGGCGGCCTTCGACGCCGCCTGAGCCGCGCAGGAAGGAGCCGTACGCGACGTGTTGTCCGTAGCCATCACGCTGTTGCTCGCCGCGCCGGAGGTCCCCGCCCAGTGCCAGGGTCCGGCGGCGCGCGACATGGCGCTACTCACACCGTTCGCGCAGCGCTGCGGCTCCTTCTCGGTGGGCCTCGACAGCGTGGCCACCTGGTGCTTCGACTCCCGTGGCGAGTGGACGGGTGGTGGCCAGAAGGCCCACCCCAGGGCCGCCGCGGTGGGCGACTGCAAGAAGGCGCTGAGCTCGTGTGAAGAGGCGAAGGCCGCGGTCTCCGGGGAGGCGCGGACGCTCATGTACGAGGCGCTGGAGGAGCTCCAGCAGCCGTTCCTCGGCGTGAAGTACCAGCCGCGCCGCAGCGGGTTGGCGGAGCGCCCGCCCGAATCGGCGGACTGTCAGGTGCGAGATCGCGCGGCGTTGTTCTCGGCGGCGCAGGCCCGCATGGACCTGGCGCGGCTGGCGAGCGCGACGCAGAACGAATACGGGAACTACCGCACCTGGCTCTACGCAGAGGGGCTCAAGTGCGCGCAGGTGGTGGCCCGCGGAGAGCGGGATCTCACCCGCCGCGGAGTCGGCGTGGACGCCGTCGTTCGCGGCGGTGGCCAGCAGCAGCTCCCCGAGGGTGCATCGGCGAACGCGGGCCAGCCCGGACGAGACGTCGTCACCCCGGCGTCTCCGCAGCGCGGCGAGGGCAGCATCGCGGGCGCCACGGTCGATGCGGGGACGACGCCGGTGGGCGTGAAGCAGCTCGCGGTGGCGTCGGTCGATGCGGGGACGGCGCCGGTGGGCGCGAAGCAGCTCGCGGTGGCGGCGGTCGATGCGGGGACGGCGCCGGCGGGCGCGAAGCAGCTCGTGGTGGCGTCGGTCGATGCGGGGACGGCGCCGGTGGGCGCGAAGCAGCTCGCGGTGACGCCGAGTCGGCCGGAGAGCGGTGGGGGAGCGTACGTGGGCGGTCCCACGGCGCAGCGCGAGCGGGCGTTGTCCGCCTCGCTCATCGAGAAGTGGCGGTACTTTCTCTCCGAGCAGCAGAAGCTCGAGGGCGACGTGGATTGGGTGGACGGCTTCCTGGTGTCCCGGGAGCTGCGCGATTGTCGCTGCGTGCCGCGGCCGGTCCCCGGGGACATCGTGCGTCGCCTCGAACGCAACGAGCAGGTCGCCCAGCTCCAGCTCGATGACGAGAAGAACACCCGCTGCGAGCTCTGCCTCCTCGACTCATTTCCAAAGTGGAAGGGCCGGTCGCAGAAGCAGTGCGCGCTGGCCGGCGAGCTGACGGCCTATGAGCTCGACGTGCTCCAGCGGAGCGATGACGGGAACGGGCTGCCTCCGCGCTGCCTCGCCGTCGCGCGGCAGCGGCTGTCCGGTGGCGCGCGCAGCGCGGTGGTGACCTTCGGGGCCGGCGCGCCTGTGGCGCCCGCTCCCTCGCGGCCCG
>CALNBU010000508.1 GCA_937875615.1 uncultured Archangium sp. | reverse complement strand
TCATCCTCGAGAAGGAGCATCAGCACGCGGAGGCGCTGCGGGTGTTCGGTGCCGCGCTGCAGCTCTCGCCCACCGAGCCGTACGCCATCGCGGCGCTGGAGCGGATGCTCCAGCCCGAGGGCTCGAAGCTGGAGGCCGCGCGGCTGCTGGAGACCGCGTACCGCACCAGCAGCGACCACAAGCGCCTCGTCGACGTGCTGGACGTGCGCCTGTCTGCGGCCGAGCCCTCGCAGCGCATCGCCGTGCTGCGGGAGATCGCCGACCTCCGCGAGCTGGTGGGGCAGAAGAACCTGGCGCTCACCGCCCGGCTCCGCGCCTTCGGCGAGCTGCCGACCGACGCCGAGGTGCGCGAGCAGCTGGAGCGGCTGGCGGCGGACCTCGGCGCCTTCGAGGAGCTGGCGGCGGCCTACGAGGACGCCATCGAGCGCGGGGTCGACGAGGCGCTCCAGTCAGAGCTGTGGCGCAGGCTGGCGGTCATCTACGGAGACCGCCTCAGCCGCTTCGACCTCGCGGCCCAGGCCTGGAACGAGGTGCTGGCGCGCAGCCCGAAGGACATGTTCGTGCTCGAGCAGCTCGGGCGCATCTTCCGGCGGACCTCCCAGTTCAAGGAGCTCTCGATCGTGATGCGTCGCCAGCTGGCGCTGGAGAGCAACGTCGAGGTGCAGGTGGGGGTGTTGTTCGAGCTGGCCCAGCTGGCGGAGGCCACGCTGGCCGACAAGGCGCTGGCCGCGCAGTGCTACCAGGCGGTGCTCGAGCGGAAGAATGAAGATCCCAACGCGATGCGCGAGCTCTCCCGGTTGTTGGCGGAGACCGAGCGCTGGCCCGAGCTGGCGACGTTGCTGGAGCGGGAGATCTCGCTCGCGGAGGGTCGGGGGCAGGACACGCAGGCGCTCGAGCTGAAGGTGCGCCTCGGTCGTTTGAAGTTCACTCGTCTGAGCGACCCCTCGGGGGCGCTGAAGACGTTTCAGGAGGTTCTGCGCCAGAAGGCTGCCCATGCGGGCGCCATCGGCGCGCTCGAAGAGATGGCTCGATCCGACAATCCGTTGAAGGGAGAGGCCGCCAGCACGCTGGAGCCGGTGTTCGCCGGCGAGGGAAATCACCTCAAGCTGGTGCAGATGCTCGAAGCGCAGGTCTCCGCCGAGCCCCAGCCCGGTGAGCGCGCGGCGCTGTTGCGGAAGATCTCCGCGCTGTACGCCACCGAGCTCGACAACCCGGAGATGGCCTTCGTCACCGCGGCGCGGGCGCTCAAGGAGTTGGTGGCGCTGCTGGGCGAGATCGCCCCGCGGGCCTCGACCGACGTCGCGCGCGCCGAGCTCTACCGCGCGCTGGCGCGGTTGCAGGCGCAGCACGACGAAGAGGCGGAGGCGGTGGAGTCGTGGAAGCGGGTGATGGAGATCATCCCCACCGACGCCGAGGCGATGCAGCAGACCGGCCAGCTCCTCTCGCGGCAGGGCCGGGTGAACGAGCTGCTCGAGGTGCTCAAGCGCCGCGCGATCGAGCACAAGCTGACCCCGACGATCGGCCGCAGCCACGGCATTCATGCCGAGCC
>CALNBU010000507.1 GCA_937875615.1 uncultured Archangium sp. | reverse complement strand
CACGGCGACCTGCATGCCGCCCTCGGGCCAGCCCGCGGGCGCGGCGCTGGTGGCGGCGGTCTTCAACCTCGCCGAGGCGGTGCGCCGGGGAGACGCGCTGGGGTGGCCGAGCGCGCTGCTCACCGGCGCCTGGCTCCTGCGCGCGCTCTCGCAGGGCGCCGCCTGCCACTACGCCGAGGCGCAGGTGCTGGGGAGCGCTCCGCCCTCGCTGCGAGCGAGCGCCCTCGCCGCGCTCCGCCGCGCCCCGGGGCTCATCACCACCGCCGGCTGGCTCTTCGTGCTCAACGTGTTGCTGTGGGGGCTCACCTTCGGCGTGGGCTTCCTCTTCGTGGGGGCGCAGGCCGCCGCCTTCGCGGTGGTGATGCGTGGCCAGGGCAGCGTGCTGCGGCTGTACGGCACCGCCGCCCGACTGCTCGGCCCCACCCGCTTCGTGGCGCCCTTCGTCCGCCTGTGCGGCCTGAGCCAGCTGCTGCTGGCCATCAACCTGCAGCTCACCCTGATGCTCTCGTTGAGCCTCACCCGCTCGCTCTTCGGCTTCGAGGTGACCTTCCTTCAGCGCTTCGCCTCGCTCGACAACGGGGTGTGGTTGGCGACGCTGGGCGTCCTCACCTTCACGCTCTTCGAGCCGGTGCGCGCGGCGTGCGCGACGCTGCTGTTGATCGACGGGCGCGTGCGCCAGGAGGGCCTCGACCTCATCGCCCAGCTGGAGCAACTCCCCGTGCGCACACGCACCCGCGGCGTGCTGCTCTCGACGCTGCTGCTCGCCCTGCCCGCCTTCGCCGACTCGGCGCTCCTGCAGCGCGGCGAGGCGCTCGTGGAGGACTGCGACATGGAGGTGGAGCTCACGCCGCTCTCGGGCCCCATCGCCGACCGGGACCAGTCGGCGCTCGCGCGCATGCTCAGCCGCATCGAGCGCCGCGCCTGGGAAGAGGACGACTGCGAGGGCGCCGAGGCCGAGCTGCACGAGAGCCTACAGCTGTACGCAGAAGCAAAGGAGGTGCCGCCCGCCCTGAACACCCGCGCCGCCGCGCAGCGCATCCTCGAGCGGCCGGAGTTCATCGCCTCCCCGGAGCGCGCGCCGAAGCCAGAGAACCAGGCAGCCCCGCTGGACGAAGAAGAGAGCTGGCTCACGAAGCAGCTGCGGCGCTTCTTCAAGTGGCTCTTCGAGCGCGAGGAGCCGCGCGTGAGGGAGCCGCGCCCGCCGGTGGAGAGCGGCACGTGGGCCGCCAACGCGGTGGTCATCGGCGCGCTGTCGCTGGTGGTGGGCGTGCTGCTGTTCATCCTGCTGCGCGCGGCGAGCGCTCGCCCCCGGGCCGAGACCGTCGACCCCGACGGCGGCCTGACGCAGGAGACGCTGCCACAGGACGCCCTCAGCGCGCTGGCCCGGCCCTCCGAGACCTGGGCGGGCCTCGCCGACGAGCTGGCGGCGCGCGGCGAGTTCAGGGAGGCCATCCGACACCTCTACCTGGCGCTGCTCTCGCGCCTGCACCGCGACGGGGTCATCGACTACGACCCGACCCGGAGCAACTGGGAGTACCTGCTGGCCTTCAAGGGCGGCGGCGCGGTGAAGCTCGCCTTCCGCGAGCTGACCCGACGCTTCGACTTCGCCTGGTACGGGAACCTCGACGTCGACGCGCCCGCCTGGGCGCTGTTCCGCTCCACCGCCGAGCCGCTGCTGCGCGCCAGCCCCGAAGGTGCCCCGCGTGCGTGATCGCTTCCCGCTGCTGCTCGTAGGCGGCGCGCTGCTCGCCGGCGCCCTCGGCTGGTTCCTGATGCAGGGCGCGCGGCGCGGCGGCTTCGCCGACCGGCTTTCGACCTTCCGCAGCGAGCCCGACGGGAGCCGCGCGCTCTACCTGCTGTTGGAGGAGACAGGGGTGCGGGTGATGCGCCAGCAGTACGACCTCAGCCTCATTCCTCCCGGCCAGAGCCTGGTGCTGCTGGGGACGCTCTTCTCCGATGAACGCGACCCGGGGCGGACCAGCATCGACGGCTCCGACGGCGGCGTGCAGGAAGAAGACGACGACGTGTCGCAGGCGGAGTTCCGCGAACGTGGGCTCAACGCGTTCTTCTCTCCGGCCATCACCGACGCCGAGACCGCCAGGCTGCTGGAGCACGTGGTAGCCGGCGCGACGCTGGTCTACGTGCCCGCCAGCCATCGCGACTCGAAGTTCCTCGAAGATCTCGGCGTGACGCTGGGCCGCGGCGCCGAGTCGTTGGGGACGCGGGTGCTGGTCCCTGAGCAACCCACCCGCTACACCCGCGGCGTCGAGCGGGTGGTGGTGACGGTGCGCGCCTACCTCCAGCTCCCGCCCGGCGCGGTGCCGCTGCTCATCGACGAGAAGCTCGAGGAGCCGGTGGCCGCGCTGCTCCCGCACGGCCAGGGCCGCATCATCGTAGTCGGCGCGCCGGAGCTGGCGATGAACCGCTCCCTGGCGGTGGCCGACAACGCCCTCTTCTGGCACTCGCTCTTCTCTGCGGTGGCCGGCGATGGCGTGGTGGCCTTCGACGAGTACCACCACGGATTCACCGGCGACCGCGCCCTGGGTGAATTCGCCGCCCGCTACGGCCTGCACTTCGCGGTGGGACAGCTGCTGCTGGGGGTCATCGCCTGGGCGCTCTCGCGCACCCGCTTCGGCCGTCCCCGTACGCCCCCCGACGAGCTGCGGGTCGGCGGCACCGACGCGCTCTTCGCCACCAGCCGCCTCTACCGAGAGGGCCGTCACCACGCGCACGCGGCGCAGAGCATCGTGCGTGAGCTGGCCACCGAGCTCGCGCAGAAGGCCGGCGTCAGCCCCCGCAGCGAGGTGGTGGCCATCGGCCTCGCGCTCGACGAACGTGGCCAGCAGCCCCTTGCCCGCGCGCTGCTCACCGTGCATCAACTCGCGCAGCAGGCCAGCTCCGACGCCCACGTCGAGAAGGTGGCCTCGCTCTCTGCGCTCGCCCGTCGTTCACTTCACCAGAAGGAGTCACCGCCATGACCACGCCCGTCGTCGACCCGCCCTCTTCCCACCCCGTGGCGCTCACGGAGGGCCTGCGGCAGGCCAGCCTCGCCGAGGTGCGCAAGGTGGTGGTGGGCCAGGACGAAGCGTTGGAGCTGATGCTGGTAGGCCTCATCGCCGGCGGACACGTCCTGTTGGAGGGCGTGCCCGGCGTGGCCAAGACGCTGATGGCCCGCGCGCTCGCCCGCAGCGTCAGCGCGGAGTTCAAGCGCATCCAGTTCACGCCCGACCTGATGCCCGCCGACATCCTCGGCACCAGCATCTTCGACCTCAAGACCCAGGCCTTCGTGCTGGTGCGCGGGCCCATCTTCACCGACCTGCTGCTCGCTGATGAGATCAACCGCGCCCCGGCCAAGACCCAGTCCGCGCTGCTGGAGGCGATGCAGGAGCGCGCGGTGTCTCTCGACGGACGGCACATCGAGCTCTCTTCGCTCTTCACCGTGTTCGCCACCCAGAACCCGGTGGAGTCAGAGGGCACCTACCCGCTCCCCGAGGCGCAGCTCGACCGCTTCCTCTTCAAGATCGACGTCGGCTACCCCAGCGACGAGGAAGAAGAGCGCATCCTGGAGTCGGTCAACCGCGGCGCCGAGTCCGGCAACCTGGAGCGCTCGGGCGTCACCGCCGCGGTGACCCAGGCCCAGGTGAAGGCCGCGCGCCTGGCCCTCGCGGAGGTGCGCGTCGAGCCGCCGGTCCTCTCCTACGTCCGCCGGCTGGTGGCCGCCACCCGGCGCTCGCCGCGCATCCGCCTGGGCGCGGGCCCTCGCGCCTCGGTGCACCTGCTGCTGGCCTCCAAGGCGCTGGCCGCGCTGCGCGGCCGGATCTTCGTCACCCCCGACGACGTGCGCGACCTCGCCGGGCCGGTGCTCAAGCACCGCCTGCTGCTCTCGCCCGACCGCACCAGTACGGAATTACTGGCGGATATAATC
>CALNBU010000506.1 GCA_937875615.1 uncultured Archangium sp. | reverse complement strand
CCTGGAACAGGCGCCGCACCACGCCGGGCAGGGCGCCCACGTGGCGCGCGGCGACGAGGCGCAGAAGGCCCTGGGCGACCTGCCCGACGTCATCGACGTCTACGCGCTGGCCGGCGCCGACCCCAACGGCTTCGGCGGCGACGCCAACACGGTCCGCCTGCGCCTGATGCTCAAGCCCCGCGCCGAGCGCGCGCTGGAGATGAAGGCGCTCAAGGAGGCGGTGCGCTCGCGCCTCGAGGCGCTGCCACCCATGGAGATCAACCTCATCGACCCGCCGGAGATTGAAGGCGTGGGCGACTTCCTGCCGGTGATGATCTACGTGATGGGCCCCGACTTCGAGGTGCTGGCCGCGGAGTCGGAGCGCGTGGCCGAGGTGCTGCGCAACCTCCGCACCTCCAGCGGCAAGCCCATGCTGACCGACGTGCGGCTGGTGGCCAACCCGCCGAAGCCGGAGCTGTCCATCGACATCGACCGCTCGCGCGCCGCCGACCACGGGCTCTCCGCCGGCGCCCTGGGCATGCAGCTGCGGCTCGCCATGAACGGCGCCACCGCGGGCAAGCTGCGCGAAGGCAACCAGGAGACCGACATCGTGGTGCGTCTGGCCGAGAAGGACCGCGCCAGCCCCGAGTCGCTCACCATGCTGGAGGTCTTCACGCCCGGCGGCCCCCGGGCCATCGGCGACGTCGCCGCCATCTCCATCAAGGACACGCCTTCGGTCATCGAGCGCTTCGCCCGCCAGCGCCGCGTCACCATCACCGCCCAGCCCACCGAGCACGCCTCGCTGGGCGCGGTGTCATCGGCGCTCAAGCGCGAGTTCGAGCGCGCCCCGGCGCCGTCCGGCTACACCATCTTCTTCGACGGGATGATGAAGATACTCGCCGAGCTGATGGAGTCGGTGGTGTGGGTGGCGGTGCTGGCCCTCGTCTTCCTCTACATGGTGCTGGCCTCGCAGTTCGAGAGCTTCAAGCACCCCATCACCGTGATGATGTCGATTCCCCTCGCGCTGGTGGGCGCGGGGCTGGCGCTCTTCTTCACCGGCTGGTCGATGACCCTGGGCGCCATCATCGGGCTCTTCCTGCTGGCGGGCCTCGTCACCAAGAACTCCATTCTGTTGGTCGACCAGACGCTGCAGAACCTCCGCGAGGGGCAAGGCCTGGAAGAGGCCCTGCTCAAGGCCGGCCCCCGCCGCCTGCGCCCCATCTTGATGACCTCGGCGGCCATGGCCATCGGCATGGTGCCCACCGCCATCGGCCGCGGGCAGGGCTTCGAATTCCGCGCCCCCATGGCCATCGGCGTCATCGGCGGCGTCATCACCTCCACCCTGCTGACCCTGTACGTGGTGCCGCTGCTGTTCGCGCTCTTCGAGAAGCTGACGCCGAAGCGCTTCCGGGAGCACACCGACCCGATGAAGGAGGCCTCACCATGACGCTGCTGTTCGCCCTGAGCCTGTTGCTGGGCGAGGTGCCGCTGCCCGACAGCGCCCGCCCCGCTGACATCGACGCGGTCATCGTGGCCGGGCGCCGCGCCGTGAAGCTGCAGGACGCGGTCAAGCTGGCCAATGAGAAGAGCACCGACCTGCTGGCGGCCCGCGCCTCCCGCGACCAGGTGGTGGCCAAGACCCTGGCGGTGATGGGCGCCTTCCTCCCCGAAATCGCCCTCAACGCCAGCTACGTGCACACCACCGCCGAGCAGAAGTTCGACCCCAGCCTCTTCCTCGGCGGCATGGAGGGCATCATCGACTACTCCTTCCGCAACGCGGGCCCGGTGTTCGGCTTCAGCAACCTGCCGCCCAACGAGGTGGAGCTGCAGCGCTTCAAGAACGGCCTCAACGAGCGCATGGCCACCGCCTTCGGCGAGCCCATCACCATCGTCGGCCGCAACTCGCTCTACGCCAGCCTGGTCGTCACCCAGACGCTCTTCACCCCGCAGATGGTGATGCTGCCGGCCGCCGACCAGTCGGTGGCCGCCGCCAACCTGGGCGCCAGCGAGGCGCGGGAGCAGGTGGTGCTGAACGTGGCGCGCCTCTACCTCGCCCTCGAGGGCCTCAACGAGCTGACGCGCGCGGCCCGCGACGCCGAGGCGGTGGCGCTCAGGCGCGAGCGCGACGCGCTGTCGCTGGCCAACGCGGGCATGGCCACCGACATCGCCCTCCTCCGCGCGAAGAGCGAGACGGCGCAGGCCCGCGCCACCCTCGCCACGCTGCAGGGCCAGACGGCCGCGCTGCTGGCGATGCTGGAGGCGCTGGCCGGCGAGCCGATTCGCCCGGTGGAGGGAGAGACCACCCACGTCGACGTCGCCGCCGGCGACGAGAACGACTCCCCCTGGGAGCGGACGTACATGGTGCGCGCCAACCGCGCGGGCATCGACACCTACGAGACCTTCAACAAGTACGACCGCGTCGCCTGGCTGCCGACGGTCGTGGCGCAGGCCAAGGGCAGCTACAACTCCAACAAGTCCTTCGCCAACACCAACTGGATTTTCGACGCCACGGTGGGCGCGCAGTGGACCATCTTCGACCGCGGCCAGCGCCTGGCCACTCAGCGGGAGAACGACGCCAAGACGGTGGAGCAACGCGCGAAGTGGGAGTCGTCCCGCGCGCGCGCCCGCGCCACCTGGCTGGGAGCGAAGACCAACCTGGAGGCCGCGCAGGTGGCCCTGGAGCAGGCCGAGGCGCAGGCGGGCCTCGCCGAGCGCGCGCAGCGACAGATTTCCTCGGCGTACGAGGCCGGCGCGGCCACGTCCCTCGAGGTCAGCGACATCGACAACAAGCGCTTCTTCGCCGCGTCGCAGGCGGCGCAGGCGCGCAGCCAACTCGAGCTGCGCAAGGTGGAGCTGGCCGCGGCGGAAGGTCGCCTGGCCCAGCTGCTGGGGCTGCCCGACGAAGAGCGCTGACTCGCTCAGTTGAACCAGCAGAAGCCATCCACGCAGTTGCCGGGACACGTCATGCAGGGGTTCCCGCCCTGGCCACAGTGGTTGTTGTCGGAGCCGCTGTGACAAAAGCCTTCGGCGTCCTGACACCCCAGACACCTGCACTCCGGCGTCGAGGTGCCGCCCGACAGGAGGCAGACCCGGTCATCGGAACATCCATCTCCGAAGGACACGCACGTCTGGGTCGGCGCGTCCAAACAGGTCAAAGCCGGACACTGACACGAGGCGGCGGTGCAGTGCATGCCACCTGTACACCGGGGCCCGATGCCGCAGCGGCAGGCGCCGGTGCTGGAGCACCCATCGGCGGTCTGGTCGTCCGTGCAGTCGACGCACGCGCCGCCGTCGAAGCCACAGGCGCTCTGCTCGGTGGTGCGACAATCGCCCGCCGCGTCGCAACACCCACCGGCACACGAGCGCTGGTCACAGACGCAGCTCGTCCCATCGCAGCGCTGGCCGACGGCACACTGTGGCCCTGAGCCGCACACACAGCCGCCGGCGGTGCAGGCGCTGGCCCGGGTGACATCACACACGTGACACGCGCCGCCACCGACGCCGCAGGCCCCAAGCGCGTTGATGCGACAGCTCACCGCGTTGACCTGACCGGCACTGTCCTCACAACAGCCTCCGGGACACGACGTGCCGTTGCAGACACACGCCCCCTGAAGACACTGCACACCGGCGTTGCACGCCAACGTGCACGAGCCACCGCCGATGCCACACGCAGCGCTCTGGTTGACGCGACACACGTCGCCCTCGCAACACCCATCGGCACAATTCGAGGGGCCACACAGGACGGGCGTGCCGCCACCGACGGGCGCGCCGCCACCGACGGGTGCGCCACCACCGACGGGCGCGCCGCCACCGACGGGCGTGCCGCC
>CALNBU010000505.1 GCA_937875615.1 uncultured Archangium sp. | reverse complement strand
CGTCACGTCCTGCGGGTTGGCCCCACGCACGCCCGCCTTGAACTTGTGCAGCTGGTTGAGCAGGTACCAGTCGTGCTGGCCGACCAGCGGCGGCGCGTTGAGCGCCTGATTGCCCCGGCCGTCGGCGCCGTGACACGCGGTGCAGGTCGCGTAGGAGGTCTCTCCCGCCTTCGCGTCACCCTCCACGGTCTTCGGCAGCTTCTTCGAAGGCAGCGAGGCCGCGTAGGCCACCACCGCCTTGATCTCCCCGTCGTTCAGCATCTGCCGCGACATGGGGCGCATGCGCAGCCCCTCGTAGTCGTCGGGGTGCGCGCCGCGAACTCCGGTGCGGAACTTGTAGAACTGGGCCTCGAGGTACCACGCCGGGAGTCCGGCGATGGCCGGCGCCCCGATGTTCTGCTGTCCCAGGCCATCTTCGCCGTGACAGCTGGTGCAGCCGCGATACAGCTCCCGACCGCTCAGCGTCTTGCGCGCGCCCTCAGGGTGGCAGCCGCTCAGCGCCCCGATGAACAGGGCCATCAGCAACGTGGACTTTGCGTGCATCGGCGCGGCCATTTGTCACACGCCCCGCCACCTTCCAAGGGAATTGCAGGCGGACGACAAGCGCCACTGGTCGGGCGTCGTAGCAGCGCTTACTTGGCGCCCGCGCCGTCCTTCTTGGACGAGCCCTTGAACTGCGCGTTGTACATGCGGATGAGCTCGTTGGTGAGGTCGAGCGACGGCGGCGCCCAGGCGAGGCCCGAGCTGCCCTTGTCGAAGATCATCGTCAGCCCCTCGCGCTGCGCGATCTGCCCCAGCAGCTGCTCCAGCTTGGGAATGATGGCCCCCAGCTCCTTGCGCTCGGAATCGGCCAGCTCCTGGCGGGTCTTCTCGGTCTTCTGCGCGAACTCGTAGGCCTTCTTCTGGAGCGTCAGCTCCTTCTCGGCGGCCAGCTTCTCGTCCATCGCCGACTTCTGGCGGGTGTAGGCCTCGACCTCGGCCTGGAGCGCGGCCTTCTCCTTCTCAATCTCCTTGGTCTTCTTCTCGCCCAGGGCCGTCAGCCGGGTCTTGGCCGCCTTGCCCTCATCGACCTCCTGGACCGCGCGGCTGATGTCGACGTAGGCGGCCTTGAAGTCGGCGGCGTGAGCCGCGCCCGCACACAGCAGCGCGGCGCTGAAGAATGACTTGAGCGACATGGAGAGTTCCTTTCGAAAGCGCTTGAACGCGCGGGCCCTATACCGCCTTCCAACGGAAGAAAAGGGGCCGTTGTTCACAGCTTGAGCGTCACGCCCTCTCGCGCGGCGAAGACCTCGAGCTCCGCGCCATGCGTGACCTCCGCCCGCTCCCGGCACTCGAGCACCAGCTGCTCCACGTCGCGGTCGCCGTGCATGGGGTCGTGGTGGGTGAGCGCCAACCGTCGGGCGCCCGCCTGCACCGCGAGGTCCACCGCGGTGGTGGCGCGCGGGTGGCCCCAGCCCACCCGCTGCACGTACTCGTCGTCGGTGTACTGCGCGTCGGCGATGAGCAGGTCCGCGCCCTGCACCGCCGTCACCAGCTCCGCGGGGAGCCGGCGCAGCGCGCCCTTGTCGCGCTCCACCACCCGGGGGTCCAGCAACAGCAGGTCGAGCTCGCTGTCGGTGGCGAACACCACGCTGCGGCCCTCATGGTCGACCCGGAACCCCACGCTGCCTCCGGGGTGCCGCTGACCGAAGGCCGTCACCGTCACCCCGTCGAGCTTCACCCGGGGCCCGGAGAAGCTGCGCGAGACGATGTTCGCCCCGAGGTCCGAGAAGCGCACCGGGAAGTACGCGTTCGACATCTGCCCCGACAACAGCTGGTAGTTCTTGTCGTCGTCGCTGGGCCCGTAGACGTAGAGCGTGGTGCCCTGCGCATACGCCGGGCCAAAGAAGGGGAAGCCTTGGATGTGGTCCCAGTGCGGGTGCGAGAGGAAGAGGTGCAGCGTCAGCGGCTTCGGCGGACCGCGCTGGAGCTGCACCCCCAGCTCGCGCAGGCCGGTGCCCGCGTCGAAGATGAGCAGCGTGTCGTCCACCCGCACCTCCACGCAGGAGGTGTTGCCGCCGTAGCGGCGCGTGCGCGGACCCGGCGTGGGGATGGAGCCCCGCACGCCCCAGAAGCGCACGAAGATGTCGCTCACGCCCCCTCCCGGTAGGTCAACACCACGTCGCCCAGCAGCAGCTCGTCGCCGTCGCGCAGCACCGCGGCGTGTACGCGCAGCCCGTTCAACATGATGCCGTTGCGGCTCCCCAGGTCTTCGATGGTGTACTCGTCGTCGTGGCGGACCAACTTCGCGTGCGCGCGGCTGACCTCCTCGCTCTCGAACACCAGGCTGGCCGCGTCACCCCGGCCCAGCACGTACTCGTCTTCGCGCAGCACGAAGCGGCCAGACGCCGACCACAACATGTGCGGCCGCTGCTGCACCGGGCGGAAGCCCTTCACCCGCACCGCCACCTGCGTGTGGAAGTCCTCGAACTCTTCGGGAGGTGAGGAGGACATGGGCCCGCCAGCGTAGCGCAGGCCAGACACCCCGCTCCCGCCTTTCCCCCGCGGGGCCGTCGTTTTGCCGCCGCTGGTGCATCCGTGCACCGCTCGCCCGGGCCCACCCCGTCACAAGGAAGTCAGGCGGTTGTCGCTGGCACGCCGCGTGCTTTTCCTCTTCGCGTCGGGCGGTGGAAGGCAGCGTGGCGGGGGTGCGGCGCCCGACGGTCGACGGCGCGGGGAGTCGGGAGGTGGGCCCGGCTCCCTGCGCCTCCCTTT
>CALNBU010000504.1 GCA_937875615.1 uncultured Archangium sp. | reverse complement strand
CCCTGAAGACCACGGTGCGCACGTTGGGCAGCGCCCGGGCCCGGCCCTTCGCGTCGAGGAGCGGCGAGTCGATGAGCAGGAACTGCGCGCCGGGGTTCTGCAGCGCCACCGCCTCCACCGCGTTCTCCAGCATGAAGCCCACGCCGATGGTGAGGTCCGCCGCCATGTCCACCAGCAGCTGGAGGTTGGGCTGGTAGTCCTCCTGCGCGCGGCTCTGCACCACCAGCGGCTTGATGCCCAGGGAGTGAATGCGCGCGGCCAGCTCCTGCGGCACCGCGCGCGCGTCGTCGGCCAGCGGCCGGTACGTGCCGCTCACCTGGTGCACGCCCGCGGCCCAGGCCTCGAGGCCGCGCAGCGCGGAGTCGTTGAAGGACTGGTCGCCGCGCCCGCCCACGTCGGTGACCAGGCCGACCAGCGGCCCGGGCGGCGGCGCGCTCTGCTCTCTGCGGCACCCGGTGAAGGCCAGCGCGGCCAGCAGCAGCCATCGGCTCATGGGCCGGGAGCATGCCTCAAGAAGTGGCCATGCGGGCCGTCGACGCGTACCTTGGCCCTTCATGCGTGCCTACGAGCTCATCAAAGCGAAGCGCGACGGTCGAACCCTCGCCGCCCAGGACATCCGCACCTTCATCGACGCCTACACGAAGGGCGACGTCACCGACTACCAGATGAGCGCCATGTGCATGGCCGTCTTCTTCCGCGGCCTCGACGCGGTGGAGCTCGGCGCCTGGACGCGCGCCATGCTGGAGAGCGGCGAGGTGCTGGACCTCTCGGAGACGCCGGGCCTCAAGGTCGACAAGCACTCCACCGGCGGAGTGGGCGACAAGGTCTCGCTCTCGCTGGCGCCGCTGGCGGCGGCGTGCGGGGTCCCGGTGCCGATGATCTCCGGCCGCGGCCTCGGGCACACCGGCGGCACGCTCGACAAGCTGGAGTCGATTCCCGGCTTCGACGTCAACCTCAGCGTGGCCGACTACCGGCGGCTGGTGCGCGACGTGGGCTGCTGCCTCATCGGCCAGACGGCCACCCTGGCGCCGGCCGACAAGAAGCTCTACGCGCTGCGCGACGTCACCGCGACCGTCGACTGCATCCCGCTCATCGCCTCGTCCATCATGAGCAAGAAGCTGGCGGAGGGCATCGACGCGCTGGTGCTGGACGTGAAGGTGGGCAGCGGGGCCTTCATGAAGACCCTCGACGACGCGCGGGTGCTGGCGAAGACCATGGTGGGCATCGGGGCGGAGATGGGCAAGCGGGTGGTGGCGCTGCTCACCAACATGGACCAGCCGCTGGGCCAGACCATCGGCAACTCGCTGGAGGTCATCGAGGCGGTGGAGATGCTGCGCGGCCGCGCGCCGGCGGACTACACCGAGGTGACGCTGGCGCTCACCGCCGAGATGCTGGTGCTGGGAGGCCGCGCACCCGACGTCGCCGCGGCGCGGGCGCTGCTGCTGGAGGCCATGCGCTCCGGCGCCGCCGAGAAGAAGCTGTGTGAGATTGTCGCCGCGCAGGGCGGAGACCCGGCGGCCATCAGCGACCTGGGACGGTTGCCGCGCGCCCGGCACACCGCGCCGGTGGGCGCGCCCACGGGCGGAGTGGTGACGGCCATCAACTCCGAGGCCATCGGGCTGGCGGCGGTGGCGCTGGGCGCGGGCCGGGCGAAGGCCAGCGACGCCGTGGACCCCGCGGTGGGCTTCGTGCTGCACAAGAAGGTGGGCGACGAGGTGCGCGAAGGCGAGCCCCTGCTCACCGTGCACTACAACGACGAGGCCCGCCTCGCCGACGTGAGCCGGCGCGTGGTGGCGGCGTACACCCTGGGGGCCACGGCGCCGTCGGTGGGCCCGCTGGTGCTCGAGCGCATCGGGTGATGTTCGTCGACGCCCGGGGCGACGCCGGACCGCCGGTGCTGCTGCTGCACGGCGGTGGCGTCGGCGGGTGGATGTGGCAGCCCCTGGCGGCGGAGCTCCGGCGCCCGTTGCGGCTGCTGGTGCCCGACCTGCCGGGCCACGGGCGCAGCGCCGCCACGCCCTACGTGTCGCACGCCCAGGCGCTCGAGGCGTTGACCACGCTGCTCCGCGCGCGCGGCGAGCCCGTCGCGGTGGTGGGCTTCTCGCTGGGTGCGCAACTCGCCGTGTTGCTCGCGGCCACCGCGCCGGAGCTGGTGTCGCGGGTGCTGGTGGTGAGCGCGCAGGCGAAGCCGGTGCCCTTCGTGGGGTTGACGCTGGCGCTCCTGGACCTGACCCTGCCGTTGGCCAGACGGCGCTGGTTCTCGCGGCTGCAGGCGCGCGAGCTCTTCATCCCCGACGCGCTGTTCGACGTCTGGTTCGAGACCTCGGCGGCGATGACGCGCGAGTCGCTGCGCGCGGCCGTCGGGGAGAACCTCCGCTTCACGGTGCCGCCCGGTTGGGCGCGCTTCCCCGGCCCCGCGCTGGTGCTGGCGGGCGAGCGGGAAGCGGGGCTGATGAAGCGCTCGGCGGCGCTGCTCCAGCGGGCGCTCCCCGGGAGCGGGTTGGAGTACTTCCCGGAGTGCGGCCACGGCATTCCCCTGCAGCAGCCCGCCCGCTTCGCCCGGCGGCTGGAGCGCTGGCTCGACGACGGCGCGGCGCTCTGAACGCCTGTTCTTCGCCGCGGTGACCGCCGCTCTGTGGCGTTGCTGCCGTAAACCGCGTAGGGGCGCGTCATGGAAAGTACCGCAGCCGTCACCTTCGAGTCCTTCGGGCTGCGGAGTGAAGTCCTGGAAGCCCTCAAGTCGCTCGGCTACGAGGAGCCGACGCCCATTCAGCGCGAGACCATCCCCGCCCTGAAAGATGGCCGCGACGTGCTGGGCCAGGCGGCCACTGGCACCGGCAAGACGGCGGCCTTCGCGCTGCCCATCCTCGAGCGCATCGCGGTCAAGGACCGCCGCCCCTTCGAGGCGCAGGCGCTGGTGTTGGTGCCCACGCGGGAGCTGGCGATGCAGGTGGCCGAGGCGCTCCAGAAGTACGGCGCCGGGGTGGGGGTGGTGGCGGTGCCGGTGTACGGCGGGCAGGAGATTTTTCAGCAGATAAAGCCGCTCAAGCGGGGCGCCGACGTGGTCATCGCCACGCCCGGGCGCGCGCTCGACCACATCGCGCGCAAGTCGCTGCTGCTCAAGAACGTGAAGATGGTGGTGCTGGACGAGGCCGACGAGATGCTCGACATGGGCTTCGAAGAAGACCTCCAGTCGATCCTCAACGAGCTGCCCTCGGAGCGGCAGACGGCGCTGTTCTCGGCCACGCTGGCGCCGCGCATCGCGAAGATTGCCGAGCGGCACCTCAAGGACCCGGTGCGCGTCACCATCGCCGCGAAGTCGGTGGCGGCGGGCACGCTCCCCAACATCCGCCAGTCGGCCTACGTGGTGAAGCGCGGCCAGAAGGAAGCCGCGTTGATGCGGGTGTTGGAGTGGGAGACGCCGTCGTCGGCCATCATCTTCTGTCGCACCCGCAAGGAGGTCGAGGAGCTGACGCACGTGCTGATGAAGGCCGGCTACGAGCCGGCGGCGCTGCACGGCGGGCTGACCCAGGAGCAGCGCGACGCGGTGCTGAGGAAGTTCAAGGACGGCCGGCTGCGCGTGCTGGTGGCCACCGACGTGGCGGCGCGCGGGCTCCACGTGGAGAACCTGAGCCACGTCATCAACTTCGACCTGCCCACCTCGCCGGAGGTGTACGTGCACCGCATCGGGCGCACGGGGCGCGCCGGCAAAGACGGCGTGGCGCTTTCGTTCATCGACCCGCGCGAGCAACGTCTGCTGGGCAACGTGGAGCGGCTGCTGAAGAAGAAGGTGGCGCTCGCGCAGGTGCCGACGCGCGCGCAGCTCGACGAAAAGCGGGTGGAGACGGTGGCGGAGCAGGTGCGGGTGGTGGCCGAGACGCCGCGGGCGCAGGCCTTCGGCGCGCTGGTGGCGAAGGTGGGGCTGCCCGTGGAGCAGGTGGCCGCGGCGGCGATGATGCTGCTGCAGGACAAGCTCTTCCCCGCGCACGAGGGCGACGACATCACCGCGGCGCCTCAGCGCGAAGAGAAGGGCCGTCGCCGGGACGACCGGGAGCGGCAGGCGCCTCGGTGAAGCTGAAGCTGAGCGTCGGCGAGCGCGCGGGGGTGCGGCCGCAAGACATCGTGGGCGCCATCGCCAACGAGGCCGACCTTCCGTCACGGCAGATTCAGCGGGTGCAGGTCAGCGAGTACGACTCCACGGCGGAGGTCCCGGCCGACGCGGTGGAGCGCGTTATCGCCGCGCTGTCCAGCACGCGCATCCGGGGTCGCAAGGTGCGGGTGGAGGTGGCCGGTCGCAGCGCCGGTGCCCGCTTCGCCCGGG
>CALNBU010000503.1 GCA_937875615.1 uncultured Archangium sp. | reverse complement strand
TGGGCCGCAACCGCGACGCGCGGGGAGATCTCCAGGAGCTGCTCCAGCGCTGGCCCACCATCTTCCGCATCCTCCGGCTGTCGGTGCCGGTAACGGTGGGCAGCGACGGCTCGGAGCTGGGCAAGGCCGTCGCCTCGCGCGTCGCGCGCTCACCGCGCTTCTCGGTCGAACACCAGGCGCCGTTCCGGGTGACGGCCACCGCGCGGGGCAAAAGCGTCGACCTCTGCCTCCTCGACGACAGCGGCAGTCAGCTGGCCTGCGCCTCGGGTGACGACGCCGACGCCGCCATCGAAGCCTTCAACGCCGCGGCCTTCTCGCCCCGCGTCTCGCTCACCCAGAGCGACCTCAAGAGCCTCGACGGGAGCCCGGTGCGCGTGGGCGCCGACCAGGCATTGAAAGGACTCCTCGGACCATGAGCCACCGTCTCACCCTGCTCCTGCTGCTCTCCGCGTGGCCCGCCCTGGCCGACGCGAAGCGCGACTGCCTCGCCCTCAAGGGAGGCGTGTGGAAGTCGGCCGCGGGCGTCAGCGGCTGCACCGTCAACGGCCGACGGGAGGGCGAGTGGGTGCTGACGCTCCCCGGCGGGCAGGTGATGGAGCGGCTGACCCTCCGCGGCGGCGTGCCCAACGGGCTGAGAGTCCGGTACCACGAGAACTGTCAGGTGAAGGAGCGGGGCGAGCTCGCGGGCGGGCTCCGCACCGGCCCCTGGACGTTCTGGAGCCCTGAAGGAAAGAAGGAGCGCGAGGGCAGCTTCAGCGCCGGGAAGGAGACCGGCGTGTGGGTGGAGTACCACGGCGAGACGGGCCTCAAGCACCTCGAGGGCCCGTGGCACGACGGCCTGCCCGAGGGGCGCTTCACCGAGCATCTCCCCCGGGGCGACGTGTGGCGCGAGGTGGAGTTCCGCCAGGGCCGGCGCGCGGGGTTGGAGCAGGACGCCTGCGACACGCGCGGCGGCGACTGGATCGTCGACTTCAGGGCTGGTGGTCCGGCTACGACGGCAACGGCAAGCTGCGCTGGAAGGGGCTGTACGAGAAGGGCCGCCGCAACGGGCCCTTCGAGGACTACCACCCCACCGGAGAGGTGCTGCGCGCGGGCCAGTATGAAGGCGGCATCCCCACCGGGCGACACGAGTGGCGCGGCGTGGACGACGCGCTCTACGGCAGCTCGACCATCATCGGCGGCGACGGCGCGTGGACGGCCTTCCACCCCAACGGGCGCAAGGCGGAACAGGGCACCTATCTCCACGGCTGCGCCAGCGGCCCCTGGCGGGTGTGGAGCGAAGAGGGCCGCCTGGAGGTCGAAGAGCACTACGTCGACTGCCAGCGCCACGGCCCCTACGTCTGGTACCACAGCAACGGCCAGCGCCGCCTGGTGGGCCAATACGAGGAGGGCCGCGGCGTCGGCGAGTGGAAGGCCACGTACAGCAACGGAGATCCCGAGTGGGTCGGCCGCTACGACGAGCAGGGCAGCCGCACCGGCCACTGGCGCTACTGGCGCTGGGGCCGACAGCTCGCCTCCGAGGGCCCGATGGTGAACGACGCGCCCGACGGCGTGTGGACCGACTACCACCCCACCGGCAAGCCGAGCGCCACCGGCGTGCGCGTCGGCCGCGTGAACGAAGGAGAATGGGAGACCTTCTGGTCCACCGGCGAGGCCTGGCGCGACGTGGAGTACGTGGCCGGTGAAGAGCAGACCCAGGCGGCGCAGGCCTGCTCCGAGATGGCGGGCGACTGGACCGCCGATGGAGAGAAGCGCACCCTGGGCTGCATGGTGTGTCGCGCCCGCGACGATGACAGCGTGGACATGGTGGCCATGGGCGTGTGGACCTTCTGGCACCCTTCCGGAGGCATCGAGAAGCAGGGCGCGCTGCTCGAGGGGCGCCCGCACGGCGAGTGGAAGTACTTCCACGACAACGGCGCGGTGATGATGCAAGGCGTCTTCGACGGCGGCGTGGAGTCAGGCCCGTGGCGCGGCCAGTGGCGAAACGGCGCCCCGCGCTTCGAGGGCCACTACGCCGGCGGCAAGCCGGAGGGCACCTGGACCAGCTGGCTGACCGACGGCGGCGTGCTCTCGCAGGGGCGCTACGAGCACGGTGAGAAGACCGGCGTGTGGCGCTACGACCGCCGCGGCCAGTTGGTGACCGAGACGCAGGCCGAGCGCGATGCCCGCAGGCGCGACGCGCCCGACGCCGGCCCGTGACGCCTCAAACGGGGCGTTCGTCGAGCGTCGTCTCCAGCCACACCAGCGCCTCGGCCTCGGTGGCGAAGAATCTGGTCTTCAGCGCCGTGCCCACCACGCGCATCACGAAGCTCAGGGTGACGCGCAGCGGCGCGGAGGTGACCACGATGGCCACCGGGAGCTGCTCGGCGGCCAACCCGTTGCTCGAGGTGAACGCCCGGCGCGCCTCGGGACGCATCTCGGTCCCCGGATCCACCACCGACAGCACGCCCACCGCGTGGCCGGGCTGCCCGGGGACCAACTGCGCCATCACCGCCTCGGCTTCTTCTCCCGTCACCACGCCCGAGGAGTGTGTGCGGGCGTAGCGATGGCCCTTCGGCGTCTCATGATGGGTGAGCTTGATCGGCATGGTTCTTCTCCGTGTTGGAACCGGCAAACCGCCGGGTCGCCACGACGCGCGCCCCCGGCCCTTCGTTGTGCAGCGACAGCTCCGTCGAGAGTCGGCGCGCGGCGGCCAGCCCGCTCCCGAAACTGCGAACTCCGTCACCCGCCAAACGCACGCCCGCCGGTCCCAGGCGATCGCTCCGCCCCGCATCCACCAGCACCGGCTGCGTAAAACCCGGGCCGCGATCCCGCACCTCCACCTGCCAGCCCCGACGGTCGAGCGTCACCGCGATGGTGCCGCCACGGCCGTGCAGCACGGCGTTGGTCCCCAGCTCGGCCACCACCAGCGAGAGTTCCTCGGCCTGCCGCGCCGTGAGGCCCGCCGCGAGCGCGTCGTCGCGCACCGTCGAGCACACGCCCAGCACGTCTACGCGGGAGCTCACCGTGGCGGGCGAGGGCCTCACCCGCCCAGCTTCCCGGCCAGCCACTCCACGGCCGCCGCCTCATCGTTGAAGAAGCGCATGTTCTCGGCGCGCCCGGTCACCCGCAGGATGAAGCCCATCATCACCCGCATGGGCGCGCTGGTGACGACCATGGCGCTGAAGTAGTCCTCCTTCACGTCGCGGACCATGTCCGAGAAGGCCTTGCGCGCGTCGGGGTCGATGGCGAGGTCCGCCGAGTTCACCGTCAACGACGGAAGGCCGTCCATCGGGCCGCCGGGCTTCGCGGCGTCCTGGATCATGCGGACGTCGTCCATGGTGATGCGGCCGGCGGCCGCCGAGCGGCTGTACTTGCGGCCACCGGGAGTGCTTCGGATTTCGTAGGTGATGGGCACTGTGTGTTCCTCGCTACTTTGAGAGATTGCTCTGCGCGGCCGCCTTGAGGCCCAGCTCCTCGAACACCACCTTGAGGGCATCGGAGAGCCGGCGGAGCGTGCGGATGCGCGAGGTGTCGATGCCCAGCTGGGCGATGGTCTGGGCGATGGCGGGGGAGATGCCGGTGAGGAAGCACTGCGCGCCGACCAGCCGCACCGCCTCCGACATGCGGATGAAGCTGTCGGCGGTGCGCGTGTCGACCACCGCCACGCCGGTGATGTCGATGACGACGTACTCGGCCTGGTCCGAGGCCACCCGCGCCAGCAGCTGCTCCATCATCTCGGAGCCGCGCACGGTGTCGACCATGCCGATGATGGGCAGCGCCAGCACGCCGTCCCAGACCGAGATGATGGGCGTCGACAGCTCGCGCAGCGCCATCGCCGCGCGGTCGGCGATCTCCTGGTTCTTGCGCTGAATCTCCGAGACGTACTCCTCGCGTTGCTTCTCGGCCTGCTCCAGGTCCTCCATCACCACGTTGAGGCCGACCTCCACCTGCAGGAAGACGTCATCTTCCGCGTCGGGAGAGAGCTCGATGCGGTGGTGGTACTGCTTCACCGCGGCCTTCGTCAGCAGGTCGACGACGCGGTTGATGCGCTCGGGGGAAATGCTCATGGTACGGCGGCTCCTTCAGGGGGTGTGTCTTCGATGTCGAGCACCAGCACCGACGCGTCGTCGTGCGGGCGGGTGGCCTGCGACAGCAGGGCGTCGGCGGCGGCCTCCGGCGACTCGTGTTTCAGCTTCGGAAGGAGCGCGGAGGCCACCCTCACCTTGATGCCATCGCTCGCCAGCACCCAGCGCTGGCCGCGCGCGAGCTGGAGCGAAAACGGGCGGAAACGGTAGGCGCCGCTGCCGAGCGTGCCGGCGAAGGCCACCGGCCGCGTCGCGCCCTCCGGCGCGAAGATCTCCACGTTGCCCACGCCGGCGAATGACACCTCGCGGCCCTGCACCAGCACCGCCGACATCACCACCCCGCGCAGCCCGCGGAGCGCGACGTGGGCCCGCTCGAAGACGCGGGAGAGCGGCTCTCCACCGGCCTGCGCCAGGGCCTCGGCGACGGCCTGCGCGCTCCGCTGCGCGTCGGGCCCGTGCCCCAGCGCGTCGATGACCGCGAACAGGCGCCAGTCATCCGCCTGCACA
>CALNBU010000502.1 GCA_937875615.1 uncultured Archangium sp. | reverse complement strand
CAGGCCGTCGACCACTTCCCCGACTTCGGCATGACCTTCGGCAACCCCGACTTCGTGCAGTACGCGCAGGCCTACGGCGCGAAGGGCACCCGCGTCACCGACATCGGCGACTTCAAGCCGGCGCTGGAGCGCGCCTTCACCGGCGGCGGCGTGCATCTGGTGGTGGTGCCCATCGACTATTCAGAGAACGAGCGGGTGCTGGTGCAGGAGCTCCAGCAGCGGCTCCCCGTCATCGAGGAGAACTGAAACCATGGTGATGAAGTCCCTGCAGGTGGTGCAGGCCTTCGACCGCGCGCCCATCGAGGCGCTGCCGGTCGACGAAGGCGGCGATCTCGAACGGAAGCTGGCGGCGGCCTCCAGGGTGTTCCGCGACCGCGGCGGGTGGCTCAAGCCGCACCAGCGCAGCGCGGTGCTGCTGAAGACGGCGGCGCTGCTCGAGGGGCGACAGGCGCACTTCACCCAGCTCATCGCCCGGGAGGGCGGCAAGCCGCTGGCCGACGCCCGGGTCGAGGTGGTGCGGGCCATCGACGGCCTGCGGAACGCCGCCGACACGCTGCGCCCCTTCGCCGGCCGGGAGGTGCCCATGGGCCTGACGCCGGCGGCCGACGGGCGCTGGGCCTTCACCACCCGCGAGCCGCTGGGCGTGGTGGCGGCGATTTCAGCCTTCAACCACCCGCTCAACCTCATCGTGCATCAGGTGGCGCCGGCGGTGGCGGTGGGCTGCCCGGTCATCATCAAGCCCGCGCCGGTGACGCCGCTGTCCTGCCTGGCGCTGGTGAAGCTGTTCCACGAGGCGGGCCTCGACGAGCCGTGGTGCCAGACCCTCATCACCGACGACAACGCGCTGGCGGAGCGCCTGGCCACCGACGCGCGGGTGGCCTTCTTGAGCTTCATCGGCTCGGCGAAGGTGGGCTGGTACCTGCGCAGCCGGCTCCCGCCGGGCACCCGCTGCGCGCTGGAGCACGGCGGCGCGGCGCCGGCCATCGTCGACCGCAGCGCGGAGCTCGACGGGCTCATCGAGCCGCTGGTGAAGGGCGGCTACTACCACGCGGGTCAGGTGTGCGTGTCGGTGCAGCGCATCTTCGTGCACGAGGCGCTGCTGCCCGACTTCGTGGAGCGCTTCGCCGCGCGCGTGGCCACCCTGCGGGTGGGCGACCCGCTGCACGCCGACACCGAGATGGGGCCGCTCATCCTCCCCCGCGAGACGGAGCGGGTGACGGCGTGGGTCGACGAGGCGGTGCAGGGCGGCGCCAGGCTGCTGGGCGGCGGCCGGCTCTCGGCCACCACGCTGAAGCCCGCGGTGCTGGTGAAGCCCGCCGCCGACGCGAAGGTGTCGACGCTGGAGGTGTTCGGCCCGGTCACCTGCGTCTACGGCTTCACGGAGCTCGACCAGGCCATCGAGGCCGCCAACGCCCTGCCCTTCGCCTTCCAGGCCAGCGTCTTCAGTCAGGCCCTGGGCCCCGCCCTCCGCGTCGCCCAGCGCGTCGACGCCTCGACGGTGCTCATCAACGACCACACCGCCTTCCGCACCGATTGGATGCCCTTCGCCGGGCTGCGGCAGTCGGGCTACGGGGTGGGCGGCATCCCCGCCACCATGCACGACCTCTCGCACGAGAAGATGGTGGTGTTCCGGCACGGCGCGTAGCCGGCGCACGTGACAGTCGAACCCTCGGTGACTTGCGTCTAAGAGGCGGCTCCATGTCGACCGAAGACGAGCTGAAGGCAGAGCTGGCGCGCCTCAAGGCGGAGAACGAGGCGCTCAAGAATCGCAGCAACAAGGCGGTGTCGTTCAAGGTGTCCGAGAAGGGCGGCGTGTCGGTCTACGGCATGGGCCGCTTCCCGGTGACGCTCTACAAGGAGCAGTGGCTCAAGCTGCTCGACCTGTCGGACGACCTGCGCCGCTTCATCGCCGAGAACGACTCGAAGCTGAAGGCGAAGGAGTAGCGCTCACCGCCGGAAGTGCACGTTGCCCGAGACGACGGGGTGCTGCTCCGCCGTCTCGAAGGGCAGCGTGGGCCACCACCTGTCCGACGGCAGCGCCAGGTCCGGCTCGAAGCTCTGCCCCGGCCGCGGCGTGGTGATGGCGACCTCCCGATGCTGCGCCGCGAGCAGCGCGCGCTCGACCGGCTCCGTCCACGCGTGCGCGGCCAGCGTCAGCAACGCCCAGTGGATGGGGAGGAACACCTTCCCGCCCACCTTCTGGTGCGCCAGCACCGCCTGCTCCGGCCCCAGGTGCCAGTCGGGCCAGCCCCGGTGGTACTGGCCCACCTCGAACATGGTGACGTCGAAGGGCCCGTAGCGCTCGCCGATGTCCTCCAGCGCCGAGAAGAGGCCGGTGTCGCCCGAGAAGTACACGCGGTGCTTCGGCCCCACCAGCGCGTAGCCGCTCCACAGCGTCTCGTCGCGGTCCAGCACCTGCCGGCCGGTGGCGTGCCGCACCGGCGTCGACGCCACCGTCACCTCCCCCAGCTTCACCTCTTCCCACCAGTCGAGCTCCACGATGCGCTCCGGTGCGATGCCCCAGTACTCGAGGTGCGCGCCCACCCCGAGCGGCACGATGAACTTCGAGACCTGCCGCTGGAGCGCGATGACGGTGCGGTGGTCGAGGTGGTCGTAGTGGTCGTGGCTGATGACCACCGCGTCGATGGGGCCGAGCTCCTCCAGCTTCAACACCGGCGGGAAGTAGCGGGTGGGGCCCACCCAGGTCAGCGGTCCGGCGCGGTCGCTCCACATGGGGTCGGTGAGGATGCGCTGACCGTCGACCTCCACCAGCGTCGAGGCGTGCCCGAACCAGGTGACGCGCAGGCCGCTCGCGGGCGGCGACGAGATGTCGGGCCGCGCCACGTCGAGCGGCACCTTCGGCGAGGCGTCGGCGCTGGCCGAGAGCGCGCTGAGCGTCTCCGTCCAGTCATTCACGATGGCCTCCGGGTTGGCGAAGGTCCCCTCATGCCACTGCGGCGAGCGCTTCATGCGCTCCAGTCGTTCGCCCGACGGCGCCCGCCCCAGCGCCTCCCAGGTCTGAGGGAGGACCACCACCACCACGGCGAGCGACACCGCGCCGAAACCCTGGAGAGCCCGTCGGAACATTCGGCGGCCACCGTAACGGCCGGGGCGGTCCCGGTTCGTGAATTTTTGTGCACCGCTGTCGTACAGCGCGGCATGCGTTTCTTCCCCGTCTGCGCGGCCCTGTTGATGACCGGTTGCGTGTCGCTGAGAGACGCCACCCTGGCCACCGCGCACGGCACGGTGGAGACCTTCGCCGCCCCGGTGAAGTGTGGCCCGGTGGGCTTCCGCCGCACGCCGCTGGAGGCCCGCTTCGGAGAATACGTTCAGATCGGAAGAGCG
>CALNBU010000501.1 GCA_937875615.1 uncultured Archangium sp. | reverse complement strand
GCGCGGCGTAGAGCTGCATGCGCGCCCGCGCCGCCCGCCACTGCGTCTCACTGGGCATCGGCCGCGCGCTTGCGGAACATGGCCCAGGAGGTCATCTCCAGCACCGCCTCGCCCTTCTGGTTGTGCACCTCTTGCTTCCCCAGCACGCTGCCCATGTCGGGGCGGCTGCGCGAGGGCCGCTGCTCGAGGACGGTGAGCGTGAAGCGCAGGGTGTCACCCACGAAGACCGGCTTGAGCCAACGCAGGTTGTCGACGCCCGGGCTCCCCAGCGACGCCGAGTCGAGCAGCCACGCGTCGCACATCATCCGCATGCACATGGACGCGGTGTGCCACCCGCTGGCGCACAGCGCGCCGAAGAGCGTGCCCTTCGCCGCCTCGTCACTCAGGTGGAAGGGTTGCGGGTCGAACTTCGTTGCGAAGTCGATGATGTCTTCCCTGGTGACGGTGGGGCCCTGGCCGTGCAGCACGAAGCCCGGCGTGAAGTCTTCGAAGTACCAACGAGGCATGGGCCTTCGTACATTCGCGCGCATGTTTTCGCAGCGAATTGCGCTCGGGTTGATGGTGCTGTCCGGCTGTGTCACCACCGGGCAGAAGCAGGTGCAGGAAGGCGACCTGGCCCAGGCGCAGGCGAGCGCGCACCTCGCCCGCATCACCGCGCTGACGGAGCAGGCCACCCGGCTGCTGCACGACGAAGACGAGGCGCTGTGGGCGCACTGGGTCCAGGGCGCGCCGCTCGACCTCGAAACTGTGCAGCAGCCCTACGCGGCGCTGCTGTCGTCGGAGTCGCTGCGAGCGCTGCAGGCGCCCTTCATCGCGCCGCTCCAACGCGAGACCTGGCTGTGGTTGGGCGGCGCGCTCGTCTCTCGGGAGCTGGCCGCCGAGCAGGCGGAGGTGTCCCGGCTGGAGTCGACCCTCACCTTCCCGCTCGACGGGCGCGAGGTGGCCTGGCGAGAGCTCCCGCGGTTGCTCGCCAGCGAGAAGAGCGCGGTGAAGCGCCGGGCGCTCTGGTTGGCCTCCGCCAGCGCGGCGCGGACCCTGGGCGAGGCGCTCGCGCGGCGCGACGCGCGGAGGCTGGAGCGCATCGCCGAGCTGGGCCTGCCCGAAGACTTCGAGGCCCTGGCCCGGGAGGTCGACCTGCCCCGGGTGCGCGCCGACGCCGAGGCGCTGCTGGCAGAAACCGAGGCAGAGTGGACGCAGGCGCTCCTGCGGCTGTCCGAGGCCGACGCCAGGCTCCCCCTCACCGCGCTGCAACGCGGCGACTTTCCGCGGTTGCTCCGCGCCTTCCCCACCGCCGACGCCGCGCTCCCCGCCGACAGCCTCGCCGCGCGTCTCGGCACGCTGCAGGGCACCGAAGCGCTGCGGCTGGAGCTCTCCGACGCACCACACAAGAGCGCGCTGCCCTTGACGGTGGCGCCCGCGCCCGACGACGTGCGCGTCAGCCTCAAGCCCCAGGGCGGGCTCCGGGAACAGCTCCAGGCGCTGGAGGAGCTGGGCCTCGCCTCGGCGCTCCGCGGGGTGCCGCGCCTGACGCCGCGCCGCGGCGCGCTGGTGGCCGCCGCCGTCTACGCGGGGCTGGGGGTCTTTT
>CALNBU010000500.1 GCA_937875615.1 uncultured Archangium sp. | reverse complement strand
CGCCCGGGACTTCCTGAGCCACGCCCGGCGGCGCTTCGGGGGAGCGCCCGAGTGAAGCGCTGGGCGCCGGGGGACGCGCTGGCGGGGCCCGAGACCTCGTTCTACCTGCCGGTGGGAGACGACGTGGTCTCGGTGGTGCACCACGCGACGGCGAGGCCGCGCGCGACGGTGGTGCTGGCGGGGCCGATGACCCTGGAGCGCACGCACGGCTACCTCACCTGGGTGCGCTGGGCGCGGGTGCTGGCGGCCAACGGCTACGACGTGCTGCGCTTCGACTACCGGGGCGTGGGCGAGAGCACCGGCGACTTCCGTCAGCAGACCTTCGAGACCTGGCTGGAGGATCTCCGGGCGGTGGTGGCGCACGCCCGGGCCCGCGGGCACGGCCGGGTGCTGGTGCTGGGGCTCCGCCTCGGCGCGCTGCTGGGCAAGCGGGTCTTTGACGGCCGTGAGTGCGACGCCTTCGTCGCCTGGGAGCCGCCGGCCGGCGGCAAGCCCATGTTGATGGACATGCTCCGGCGCAAGCTGGCCGCCGACTACATGGAGTTCCCCGGCGAGCGGAAGACGCGCGACGACTACGTCGCCGAGCTGGAGCGCGGGGCGGCGGTGGAGGTGGAGGGCTACCCGTGGACGAAGGCGCTCTTCCTCAGCGCGGCGGGCTTCGGCTCGGCGACGCCGGAGCGGCTGGGCGGCGAGTACCTGCTGGTCTTCCTCGACGGGCGGCCCGCCGAGCGGCTGCCCGACCGCGACTTCTCGGCGTCGGTGCGCACGCCGAGGCCGGCGTTCTGGTTGCAGAGCCAGAACCTGGTGGCCGACCTCGACGCGCTCTTCACGCTGACGCTGGAGCGGCTCGACATCTGGAGCGACGGTTGGCTGGCCACCGACGCGACGGCGGAGGCGCCAGCGGTGGAGGTGGTGGACCGCTGCGCCGGGCGCGCGCTGCGGGTACAGGAGCTCGGCGGCGGCCGCTGCGTGGGGACCCACCACCCGGCGGCGGGCCCGGTGGGCCTGCTCTTCGTCAACTTCGGCTACGTGCCGCGCGACGGCCACGGCGGCCTCGCCGCGCACGTCTGTGAGGCCATGGCGAAGCAGGGCGTGCCGTGCTTCCGCTACGATCTCCCCGGGCTGGGCGACGCGCCGGGCCCGCTGCCCGCGAAGACGCTGGAGTTCTTCCCGGTCGTCACCGGCGGCAGCTTCACCCCCGTCACCGCCGAGCTGGTGCGCGCGCTCTGCGCGCAGGAGGGGCTGGAGGGGCTGGTCGTCGCCGGGTTGTGCGGCGGCGCCATCAACGCGCTCTTCACCGCCGACGTGGAGCCCCGGCTGGTGCGCGGCCTGATCCTCTTCGAGCCCGAGATGTACGTCACCGAGCCCCGCGCGCAGGACGGCGAGGCGCCCCGTCGCCCGTCGCTGCGGGCGGCCCTGCGCGCGAGGCTTCCCGCAGCCCCGCTCTTCGACGTGGTGACCCGGGCGCTGCCCTTCGAGGAGCGGCTCCGCGGCAAGCTCTTCTCGTACTGGGGGTGGATGCGCCTGTTGACGCACGAGAACCGCTACGCGCGCTACGT
>CALNBU010000499.1 GCA_937875615.1 uncultured Archangium sp. | reverse complement strand
GGCGGGCCGCATCGACACCGCGCCGAAGCGGCGGTCGGGCGCCACGTGCGGGCCGTGGAAGTCGCTGCCGGCGGTGCAGCACAACCCCAGCTCATCGGCCCAGCGGGCGAAGAGCTCGCGCTGGCTGGGCGGGTGGTCCTGGTGGACGGTCTCCAGGCCGTCGAGCTTCGCCTCGGCCAGCGCGGCCAGCTCCAGCCGGTGCACGCGGGAGCTGCCGGGGTGGGCGAGGGTGGCGGTGCCGCCCGCGGCGTGGATGATGGCGATGGCCTCGGCGGCGGGGAGCTCCGGCTTGGCGACGTGGGCCAGCTTCCCGTCGCCGAGGAAGCGGGTGAAGGCCTCCTTCACCGAGCTGCAGACGCGCAGCTCCACCAGCGCGCGCGCGAGGTGCGGTCGGGTCAGCGCGGCGCCCGCGGCCAGCTCCTGCACCCGGGCCATGGACACCGGCACCCCCGCGTCGACCAGCCGCTGCACCATGGCCTCCATGCGCCCGGTTCGCTCGTCGGCGAGGCGCCGGGTGTGGGCGCGCAGCGCGGCGCAGGTGGGGTCGATGAAGTGCCCCAGCACGTGCACCTCCCGGCGGTTCAGGGTGCAGGACACCTCGATGCCCGGCACCAGCTCCAGGCCGTCCGGCGCGCTGGTGGGCAGCCCCGCGACGGTGTCGTGGTCGGTGATGGCCAGCACCGTCACCCCGGCGCGCGCGGCGAGGCGCAGCACCTCGTCGGGGGCGAACTCCCCATCGGAGGCGGTGGTGTGCGCGTGGAGGTCGATCATGCTAGGCAAACCTTTACGCGCCATGCAGCACGCCTTCCAGATCTCCCGGAGAATCGAATACGGCACGCGCGCGATGCTGTTCCTCGCCTCGTTGCCGGACGGCATGACGACGTCCTTCCGCGAGATCGCCCGGCAGATGTCGATCCCCGAGGAGTTCCTGGCGAAGATCCTCAAGACGCTGGTGAAGGCGGAGCTGGTGCGGTCCACCCGCGGCGCCCGCGGCGGCTACTCGCTCAACGTGGCGGCCTCGCAGATCTCCTTCCTCGACGTGATCGAGGCGGTGGAGGGGCCCATCTCGGTGAACGTGTGCACCGAGAAGGAGCACGGCGGCTGCGTCTTCACCAACGCCTGCTCGATGATGTCGGTGTGGCAGCAGGGGCAGGCGGCGATGTTGGAGGTCTACCGCGCCACGCGCCTCGATCGGCTGGCCATGCGGTCCCTCACCCATACCTCTCCGTTGCTCCGGGCCGAGGTCACTCCTCCGTCACCGACGTGACGTTGTCGTCGCTGGTGCGGTCGATCAGCTTGTTGAGCGGGTCGACGCCGGCGCGCGCCGGGAGCACGTCGCAGTGGAAGCGCAGCGTGCCGGTGTCCTGCTGGATCCGCTGCTTCTCCAGGCACAGGCCGCGCCCCTCGGCGTCGAGCCCGCCCACCTCCATGAGCTCTCCGAAGTCGACCGGGGTCTGCGCGCCGTCGGGGCCGGCCACGTACTTCACCGCGGTCAGCTCCACCGTCACCTCGTAGCCGCCGCCGGCCGCGCGCGTCGCCACCGCCCTGGTGGCGCGGTTGTCGTAGAGGACGATGCGCTCGAAGAGATCGGTGATGAGCGCCTGGTGCGCCTCGCCCACCTCGGCCCGGAGGTAGCCGAGCAGCTCGGTGGAGTTGGTGTACGGCGGCCCCCGGAAGCGCACCGCCTCGACGTACTTCCTCAGGGCGCGGTTGACGGTGTCCTCGCCCACCACGTCCTGCAGCCAGTACATGGCCAGCGAGCCCTTGTTGTAGTGGAGGTACTGCTGGTTCTCGACGCGCGAGAGCGGCAGCTCCTTCTTGCGCTCGGTGGCGCGCCCGAAGAGGTAGCTGTCGAGCTCGTGCTTGAGGAAGCGGCGCATCTTGTCGGGGCCGTAGCGGTGCTTCATCACCATCAACGCCGAGTACTGCGCCATGGTCTCGCTGGTCATGGTGGCGCCCTGCACGTTGCCGCCCACCACCTGGTGCGCCCACCACTGGTGCGCGATCTCGTGGGCGGTCACGTAGTAGGGGTAGTCGAGGTCCGAGGCGTCGTCGTCGCGCACGCGGGCGATGAAGCCCAGCCCCTCGGAGTAGGGGATGGTGTTGGGGAAGCTCTGGGCGAAGGACTGGTAGCGGGGGAACTCGATGATGCGCGCCTGCCGGTGCTGGTAGGGGCCGAAGGCGGCGCTGCACCAGGCCAGCGCGTCCTTCATGCCGGCCATCATCCGCGCGGTGTTCCAGGGGTGCTTGGCGTCACGGAAGATCTGCAGCGTCACGCCCTCCCAGCTGTCCTCGTCGATCACGTAGCGCGCCGACAGCACCGAGAAGAAGTTGAGGATCGGCTGATCGAGCTCGTAGCGGAAGAAGCGGCGCTCTCCCTCTCGCCACGCCTTGACCAGCGTGCCCGGGGCGATGCCCAGCTGGTCGGCGCTGGTCGAGACGGTGGCGCGGAAGCCCACGAAGTCGGAGTCGCCGCGGAGGTAGTTTCGCTGGAGGCCGCGCGCGTCGTCGCGGTCCGCCATGCGCTCCTTCGGCTCCAGGCCGTACTTCCGCCGGGTGCCGTCCTCCACCAGCTCGTAGACGTCGACGTAGCCCAGCATCGGCAGCGCGAAGTTGTTGAAGAAGGTGCCGTTGCCCACCACGTCGGTGCCGCGGGGCCCGTGCCGGAAGCCGTCGCGGGAAAGGCGCATGGTGAAGTCGAGCGTCTGGCGCGCGCCCGGCGCCAGCGGCGGGTCGAGCGGGAAGGCCGCGGTGCCCGAAGCGAGCGCGCCCTCGAGCGGCCGCGCGTTGCCCGCCACCTCCAGGCGCAGGAGCTGCGCGCTCTCGTCGAAGTTGACCAGCACCGCGTCGATGGGCGCGTCGGTCTTGTTCTCGAAGGTCCAGCGGCCCGAGGCCTCGAGGCGCGGCGGCGACTCGTGGGGGAAGACGTCGAAGCGCACCTCGCTGTCGACGATGCGGGGTGAGGGCCGCTCGGCCCACGGCTTCCAGCGCTTCTCGTAGTCGGCCTGCCTCGCCTCGCGGTCGCGCGCGGTGAGGTAGGGCTGGGCGATGCGGGTGCGGTAGACGAGGACGCTGCCCACCACCGCCGCGGCCACCAGCGCCAGCGCGCCCAGCCAGCGCCCTGGCGTCGGCACGCGGGCGAGCAGCCCGGCGAAGGGCTGGCGCTCACGGCCCCGCTGCACCTGCGCCCAGGCCAGCACCAACAACAGCACCGCCACCGCGCTCCACCAGGCGCGGAAGGTGAGCGCCGGGGCCAGCCAGTGCCCCCAGCCGTTGAGGTCCGAGTAGCTGATGCCGGGCTCGGCGCCGTAGCGGAGCAGCGGCTCCTCCACTCCGAACAGGCCCAGCGCCGGGCGCAGCACGAGCGTGCCCACCATCACCCCGTGCGCGAGGTACTTGTGGCGCAGCACCGTCTGCACCGTCAGGGCCAGCGCCGCCAGCAGCATGGCCTGCGGGAAGCCGAAGCCGAGGAGCTGGGTGGCGTAGAGGGCCCAGTCGATGTCGAAGAAGCCCTGCCCCAGCTGCGCGGCGAGCGCCGCCAGCCCCACCACCAGCTGGAGCGACGCCACCACCAGCGTCAGCGCCACGCCCTTCGAGAGGAAGCCCACCCAGGTCGGCGTGCGCGCCGTGCCCGCTCGGCTCGACGGCGCGCAGCCGGCCGACCTCG
>CALNBU010000498.1 GCA_937875615.1 uncultured Archangium sp. | reverse complement strand
GGTACGAGTAGCTGACGCCCACGCTGAAGACCACGTCCTCACGCCGGCGCACCGCGGGCTGCGCGTCGCTGGCGGACAGCGGCGGTGGGCGCGCGTCGCTGTTGTAGAGGCGCGGGTTGAAGCCGCCCTGAATGGCCACCGCGTGCCGCCGGAGGAAGCGGTAGCGCGCGCTGAAGCCGCCGTCGGGGCCGGAGAAGCTGTAGGCGAAGCGGTTGTAGAAGAGGAATCGGTGCGCGTTGAGGAAGGCGCGCAGGTCGATGCCCGGCGCCGGGAAGAAGTCGATGACCGCGCCGCCCTGCAGGTCGGTGTAGTCGCGCTGCGCGCCGCGGCGGTCGCGCACGCGCCCCTGCACGCCGACCGCGAACATGTCGCCCAGCTGCGCGGTGGCCTCCAGCAGCCCCGACTGCACAATCGTGTCTTCGCTGGGCAGCGTGAGGAACTTGCGACCCGCGGCGTCGTAGGTGCCTACGAAGCGGAAGCGCTCGCCCACCCGCAGCGCGCCGTCGAGCTGCAGCACGCCGAAGAGGAACCCGTCGGCCTGGGGCGCCACCGAGGTGGAGACGAACTCGCGGCGCGCGTTGGAGTCGAAGCCGGGGCCCAACCAGAGCCTCGCGTGCCCCGAAAAGTCGACCGCGCCGGCCACCGCCGACGTCAGCATCGCGATGGAGAGGCCCAGGCGCAGCAAGACGCAGCGCAACTTAGGGCAAAAGTGTGTTCTTGCCGCACAGTCAGTCGCAGCCTGCGACACCGCCACATCTCACCCGGGCAGGTGCCGTACAGTCGGGCCATGCGCACCTCGCTGCTTCTGTTGGCTCTCCTGCTGTCGGGTTGTGACGGTCCGCTCGTCACCTTCACCACGCAGCTCAAGGCGCAGGCCTCGCTCGACGGCTGCTCCCTGCTGACGTGCGCGCTGAACGTGTTTCCGCAGATGGTTGGCTTCGCCAACCTCGACTTCGACAGCAACCAGGACTTCCAGAACAACAACGCCCAGAAGCAGCACGTGAAGACGGCGAAGGTGACCTCCTTCACCCTGAAAATCAGCGCGCCCAACGACCAGGACTACGCCTTCCTCGACTCGCTCTCGTTCGCGGTGGCGAGCGACGGCACCGAGACCCAGCTCGCCTACAAGGACGACATCGCCGGCCTGGGCCTCAAGGCGCCCAACCCCACCCTGGTGTTGGAGCTCCCCGGTGAGGACATCGCCCATCACATCCGCGCCGACCAGGTCTCGTTCCTCTCGTCGGGCCGCGGCCGTCAGCCGGCCAACGACACCACCATCGAGGCCTCGGTGACGCTGCTGGTGGGCGTCGGGTTCTGAAACCCGGCGGGCGCCGCTACTTCAGCGAGCCCGCGCGCGACTCCAGCTCCTTCGCCTTCCGCCCCAGCTCGTCGCTCAGCTGCTTCAGCGCCGCCTGCTGACGCTGCAGCGCGGAGAGGTCGGCGGAGTCGAGCTCGAAGCGGCTGGCGCTCCCCACCTGCGGCCGGGCGTCGGAGGCGGTGGTGATGCGGATGCTGGCCGAGTCCACGCCGTTGTTGAAGCTGCCCGGCGGGCTCGTCGCGTTCTGTTCCATGCCGCCCACGCGCACCGGGTCGTTCTGCACGCTCCCTCCGGAGCCGGCGGTGGTGTCGACGTACGGAGGCGCGGCGCCCGCCACGCCTTCGGGGTTGCTCTGGAATCCGTCGCTCTGATCGCGGGGAGGCGCGTTGAGCGTGGTCATGGTGGTGCGCTGCACGCGCAGCCGTCGGTCGCCGTCGTCGAACATCGACTCCTCGCCGAGGAAGCGCTGCATGCGCGCGTCGAGCTCCAGCTCTTCGCGGCGCTCGGTGATGCGGGCCTCGAGCTGCTGCAGCTGCCGGCGCACCTTCTCTTCGTTATCGCGCAGCAGGTCGGCCTGCTCCAGCAGCTCCTCCGGGTCATCGCTGGGCCGGGTGTCGAGCGCCGGGAGCTTCGAGACCGGGAGCGTCTGGCGCAGGGCGTCGCGCTCGGCGCGCAGCCGGCGCATGTCGGCGATGAGCGCCCGGCGGAGGTCGCGGTTGCTCTGCCGGTCGAACTCCGCCCGCGCGCGGTTCAGCTCCGAGGACAGCCCGTCGATGAGCGCCAGGTTCGCGGTCTCCAGCGCCGTCTCTCGCCCGGAGAGCTCGGAGGCCAGCCCACCCAGCACGCCGGAGAGCTCCTGGCTGCGCTTGAGCGCCGAGTCGAGCTCGCCGCCGGGGAGCAGCTTGCCCTTCTGCTGCGCCTTGAGCGCCTCGATGCGGGCGGACAGCTGCGAGAGCTCGTTCCGCTGCGAGAGCTGGCTGGCGCGCAGGCTGCTCACCTGTTCCCGCAGGGCCCGGCTGTTGGCGCGCAGCGCCTCCAGGGCCCCGGCCGCCCAGGCGGACAGGCTGAGGAGGCAGGCGACGGTGACGAGGACCTTCTTCATGGGACGCACGTCTGTTGAGCAACGGCGATGCCAACGCGGCGGGAATGGAGTCCTATGAATACAGGTGTTTGGATGATGTAGGTGCTGGCGCAGATCTGGATTTGCGCGACGCTTCACAGATTTCTGATTGCGGGTCAGCAGAAGTGCCTGACCGCCGCCTCCAGCAGGTCGGCGCAGCGGTGCAGCTCGTCGACCGGCACGTACTCCCCGGTCTGGTGGGCCACGGTGATGTCGCCGGGGCCGAAGACCACCGGCACCGCGCCCAGGGCGGCGAGCTGCGGGCCCTCGGTGCCGAAGGCGACGGTCCGGCTCTCGTTCCCCGAAGCGCCGGCGAGGAAGCGCACCACGTCGGCGGAGTCTGCGGTGTCGAAGCCCCGGTCCATGCGGGAGTCGCGCACGGTGGCGGAGAAGCCGGGCTCCTCGCGCTGACATTCTTCGATGAGCGCGCGCACCCGGTTCAACACCTCCTCCACGGGTTGAGACGGCAGCGGCCTCCACTCCAGCGTCAGCTTGAGGTGCCCGGGGATGATGTTCTTGGCCTTGCCGCCCGACACCATGCCCACGTTGAGGGTGCCGAAGGGCGGTGAGAAGTCGCGGTGCACGTGCGCGCGGAGCTCGCCCTTCGCGTAGGCCTCGAGGCGCGTGAGCAGGCGCGCGCCCCGGAAGATGGCCGACGCGCCGGTGTCCGGGTAGGCCGAGTGGCCCTCCTTGCCGAAGACCTCCACCTCCGCGAGGCAGTAGCCCTTGTTGGCGCGCACCGGCGTCAGCGAGGTGGGCTCGCCGACGATGGCGCGCTTCGCCGCCAACACCCGCCCATCGAGGAGCTTCTTGGCGCCGACGCAGCCTGTCTCCTCGTCGGCGGTGAAGGTGAGGATGAGCGGCCGCTGGTGCGCGCCGCGCGTGCGCTCGGCCGCGGTCAGCGCGCAGGCGATGAAGCCCTTGGTGTCGCAGGCGCCGCGCCCGTAGAGGCGCCCGTCGCGCTCGGTGAGCGTCAGCGCCTCCTTCCACTCCGGGTCGAAGGGCACGCAGTCGGAGTGGCCGACCAGCGCCAGCTCGGCGAGGCCCTCGCCGCCGCGCCGGCCGATGAGGTTGTGCTTCTCCGTGCCGCGCTCATCGAGGTAGCGCTGGCGCTCACAGGTGAAGTCCATCGCCCGGAGCCGGGCCTCGAGCAGGTCGATGATGGGCACGTTCGACCGGCTGGAGGTGGAGTCGATGGCGACCAGCTCGCCCAGCAGCGTCGTCAGGCCCGAAGACATGGCGCGCTGCTTTAGCAGCTTCAGGGGCGCATCGTGCCCAGCAACAGCACGTGCTGGTCGGCGGAGGAGACGCCGACCAGGCCGTACAACGTCGGCCAGGCGCCGACGCTGTCGAGGCTGAGCAGCAGCGGGTCGTAGAGGTCCATCTGCGTCTGCCGCTGCAGGTCGAGATACATCGGGAGATCCGAGAAGCCGGCGAAGTGGCAGGAGGCGAACTCCATGGGGCCGCTCCGCTCGGGGCCTACGCACCTGGTGAGCGGCAGGCGGCGGACCTGGTTGGTCACCTCGTCGAGGACGAAGGTGGTCGTCGAGTCGTCGTGATAGAAGCTGACGGTGGCGTAGCGGGTGACCGGCTCATTGGCGACGACGCGCCGCGCCGCGCGGGACTGGACGTCGCTGGTGGCGATGTTGAGGTCGAGGGTGCGCCAGGGGCCGTCGCCCAGCATCGCGCGCCACTTGCCGGTGCTCGCCTGCGGGACGACCAACAGCGGGGTGCCGTTGGCCATGTACTCGAAGGTGTTGCCGGTGTCGGTGTCGACCGGCGCCGCGACGCCATCGGTGACCAGGAAGAGCGAGCGCCCGGCGGCAGCGCCGTTCTCGATGGCCGCCACGCGAGTGGGAGAGATCCAGGCGATGTTCCAGCCGATGTTGTTCGTGTGCAGCGGGGTCGGGCTCGCGGGCGGCGGCAGCGCGTGCTCGTAGAGCGCATACGGCATGCTGACGTCGGCGAGGTAGGCCATGCGCGTGCCCGTCGCGTTGAAGGTGACGTTGCCGGCGCCGGCCGGCAGGGGGTAGTGGGCGCCGGTGGCGGCCTCGATGCAGAAGCGCACGGTGGTGCCGCTGGTCTCGAAGCAGGGCCAGTTCGCCGGAGACGAGTAGATGGGCTGGTTGCTCGTCACCACGCCCGTTCCGGGGAACGGGTGCGGCGAGGTGACGGCCGCATCGGCCGTCAGGGCGGGGGGAATCAGCTTCAACGTGCAGGCGCTGGCCGTGCAGTTGGTGCGCGCCCAGATGGTGGGGGCGAAGTGGCTGCCGTTGACCTGCGCGACGTTGGTGAGGATGTTCGGCACCGCCACCGTGGGCGCCACCAGGTCATAGCTGTGGGGCGTGGAGGTGGTGGTCTGCAGCAGCCAACGGTCGCCCATCAAGATGAGGCTCTGGGCGCTGACGGTGGTCGGGAACACCGTCTGGGTCTCGGGGTTGGCGAGGGACACGCGGGTGAGCGTCCACGGTGGGCCGCGGGCGATGAACAGCACCGACTCATCGGAGGCGAAGCTCAACGTGGAGACGGAGGTGTCTCCGGGGAAGGTCCACACCTGGCCGCTGAGGGTGTCCTGGAGGAGCGCCATGGTCGAGATCGACCACGCCGCGAAGCGGCCCGTGCGCGACAGCTTCGCGTGGTTGTACGTCGAGGCGGTGAGGACCCTCAGCGCGCCCGTCGCGGGGCGAATCACCGCCAGCCGCGGCAGGCTGCCACCGAGATGGACGAGCGAGGCCTCCCGGGGCTCATTGATCGAGGAGTCGATGGAGAAGACGCTGGTCAACGGGCTGTCGCTCCGCCAGACCGCCTGGTACCAGGACAGCTCCCGGCCGGGCAGGGCGATGCGCTGGCCCTCGTGCACCTCGACCTCGCCCAGCACCAGCAGCGGATGCGAGGGCGCGGTGGCCACGACGCGCCAGACGCCCACCGGCACGTCGAGCGAGAAGCTCCCGCTGGTCGACACCGCAGACGAGACGTCGGTGCCCTCGACGGTCACGGTGATGGCGGTCGGGCTCTGGGCGCGGCTGAAGGTCACCACGCCCGTGACGGTCCCGGTCTTCGGGGGCTCGTCGCTCAGCTCCAGGGCCAGCGCCGGGTTGGTTCCCCGGACCACCGTGACCTCCTGCGAGGTCGAGCGATAGAAGGGCGCGCTCCCGACGCGCGCCAGCACCATCCTCACGCCGGTGGGCACGCCGACCAGCTCGAAGGTGCCGTCGTCCGCGCTCACCGCGGCGACGCCCGTCCCCGGCACCGTCACGGAGATGCCCACCGCCGGCGCGCCTCCGAAGCTGATGGTGCCCGTCAGGCGCCCGCCCGGCGTCAGCGTGAGCTCGCCCACGTTGACCGAGCCGCTGGCGTCGACACCAATGCCCACGCGGCCCTCGCGCGTGTCGCGCACCTCGACGCTGATGGCGTAGGCGCCGTTCTTGAGGCTCGGGAAGGTGAAGGCGCCGCCCGCGGTGGTCACGGTGCCGGCCGTCTGCGGACCTGAGGCGAGCACCGTCAACCCGGCGGCGTCGGAGCCATCGGTGAAGGCCACCCGGCCGCTCACGCTGGCGCTCGAGGCGTGGAACTCGAAGCTCGGGGCGGGCGCGGCGGCCCCCTCGCTCACGGTGGTGCCGAGGCTCTGCTCGCCCTCGTCGGTGCCGGGCGCCACCGCGCGCACCACGTACTCGCCGTCGGCGACGTTGGTGAACGAGAAGCTGCCGTCGTCGCCGGTCACCGTGGCGCCGCTGGTCGGCCCGTAGGCGAACACCGCGAGGCCTTTGGCGCTGCCGCCCTGCACCGACACCTTGCCTTCGATGGTGCCGGACGGGCCGCACGCGAGCAGGCCCAACGCCAGGGGTATGGTCAGACTGAATCTCATGTTCTCTCCGGGAGCGACGAGTGTGCGCGGGACTCTAGCGTGAGGACGCGAGCTCTGGAGGCCTCACGATGTCGCGCCGTCGAGATGCCTCGTTTCGCGCGGCGCGAGCGCGGAGTGGGTGGTGGTAGGCTGCGCGACCGATGGCCCTGCTTCAGCCGCAGCGTTTTCGCAGCGCGCTCGTGCCCTTCGTGCTGGCCTACGTGCGCGCGCGAGGGCGAGACACGGCGGGGCTGGAGGCCAGGTATCTCCGCCCTGACGCGGCGCCGGAGGTGAGCCTGGCGGGGCTCGGTGCTCTGCTGGACGACGCGGCGGCGCTGCTCGACGAGCCGCTCTTCGGACTCCACTGCGCGCGCGCCATGCCGCGCGGGGCCTATGGGTTGCCGGAGTTCGGGCTGCGCGCCGCGCCCTCGGGGCGGGTGGCCATGGAGCAGCTCGCCACCTTCGGCGTCTTCATCAACCCGCTGGTGCGCTGGAGCCTGGAGCCCGAGGGCGCCGGCGTGGCGCTGCACCACCGCGCGCCGAAGCGAGGCGGGGTGGGGCACCAGGGCAACCTCTTCACCGTCGTGCGCGTGCTGCAGGTGGCGCGCGAGATGCTGGGCGACGACGTGGCGCCGTCGCGCGTCTGGTTCGCGCACCAGGCGCCGCGGTGTCCGCCGGAGCTGGCTGACTTCCTCGGCACCACGCGGGTGGCCTTCGGCCGCGCCGGCGATGCGCTTGTCCACATCGATGGCGAAGTCGATGCCGAGC
>CALNBU010000497.1 GCA_937875615.1 uncultured Archangium sp. | reverse complement strand
GCGCGCCCCCTCGGGAATCGCGGTCACCCCGGTGGCGGGCTCGTCGCCGTCACCGAGCAGCGACGCCGCGATGCTGGCGGCGGGCTTGGCCGCGGGCCTGGTGGTGGTGGGCGGCCGCAGCGCCGGGTTGGTGGCGGTGGGCGCGCCGGCCGGCTTGTTCTTGTAGCGGGCCAGCTCCAGCTCCACGACCTTGAGCTGCTTGCTCTTCTCCTGCACCGCCTCCTGCAGCCGCTTGACCTCCTGGGCCTTCACCTGCTCCCGGCGATCGAGCTCGGTCTTGTGCTTGGTCTGCAGCTCCTCGACGTCCCGCTGGTGGCGCGCCCGCTCCTGCACCGCGGCGGCCAGCTTGCCGGTGGCGTCGCTGGCCCTGGCCTCGGCGGCCGTCAGCTTCGTCTGGAACTCCTTCTCGGCGCGGCCCTGCGCGGTCCGGGCGCCCTCGGCGGCCTGCTGCAGCTCCTGCACCTGCCGCTGCCGTTGCGCCAGCTGGGTCTGCGCGTCCTTGAGGCGCGTCTCCATCTCTCCCAGCTTCGACTGCATCTCTTGCTGCACCTGCGCGATGCGCTGCTCGGCGCGCTGCGCGCGGCCCCCCAGCTCCTCGGTCTGCTTCTTCCCGGCGGCCTTCTCCTGGGCCAGCGCCGCCTGGGTCTCCTGGATGCGGGCGTTGGCCTGCTGCGCGGCGGACTGCGCCTGCTGGCGGGCCTGGTCGCGCTCCTGACCGGTCTTGTGCGCAAGCTCCTGCGTCTTCTTCACCTCCGCGTGCAGCCGGGCGTGCTCCTTCTTCGCGCCGTCGAGCTCCTGGGTGGTGGCCTGCAGGCGCGCGCCCAGCTCGTCGGTCTTCTTCTTCGACTCGTCGAAGAGCGACTTGAGCTTTACCTCCAGCTGCTTGGCGGCCTCGGCCTTGGCCGTGGCGTCGCGGGTGAGCGCCTCGACCTGGCGCGTCTTCTCCTGCTGCAGCGCGGTCAGCTTGCGCAGGGTGTCGGCCAGCTCCTTCGACTTGTTGGCGAGGTCGCTCTGCAGCAGCTCCTCGCGCCGACCGCCCTCGGCGGTGAGGGTGGCGATGCGGTCTTCGAGGTTCTGCCGGTTGTCCTCGGCGTGGGCCAGCCGCGCGTTGAGCTGGGTGAGGTCGGCGACCCGCGCCCCCAGCTCCTGCTTGTGCGCCTTGAGCTGCTCTCCGAGGTCGAGCACGTGCTCCTTCGCGGCCCCCAGCTCGCCCTCCAGCAGCTGCTGCCGTTCGGCGGCCTGCGCGAGCTGCGCGGCGCTCTCTTGCTGGAGCGTGCCGTGCGCCGACGAGACCGCCTCGTAGTTGCCCTGCAGCTCGGCGAGGTCCGACTCCACCTTGCCTTTGGCCGTCTCGGTCTGACGGAAGAGGCCGGTGACGCGCTCGATCTCGTTGCGCGCCGCGGCCAGCTCGCCGTTGCGTTGATCCCGCTCGGCCCTGGTCTGGTTCAGCTCCGCGCTGCGGGCCTCCAGGTTCTCTTCGGTGCTGTTGAGCGTCTCCTGGGTCTGCAGGAGCGCCTTCTGGGTCTCCTCCAGGCTGGTGGAGAAGCGGGCCAGCTCCGCGTCGCGCCCGGCGACGTCGGTCTGGAGCGTGGCGACCTCCTGGCTGCGCTCGTCGAGCGCCTGCTTCAGCGCGCCGACCTCACCGTCGCGCTCGGCGATGGTGGCCTGCGCGCCCGACAGCTGCGCCTCGACGTCGCCCAGGCGGGTCCGGGTGTCGCTCAGCTCGGCGTTGAGGGCGTCCAGCTGGCCCTGGCGCTCGGCGAGGGTGGTCTCGTGGGCGCCGATGGTCTGGGCCCGCTGCTCCGAGAGCGCGGAGAGCTCGCCGATGCGGGCGCCGGCCTCGCCCAGCTCGCCCTTTGGGCAGACGCCGCTTGGCCCGCGGTCGGCGTGGAGCTCGGCCTCGGTGCGATCTCTGCGCTCGACCGTCTCGGCGAGCTCCGCCTCGAGCTGCCCGATGCGCCCATCGCGGGCGGCGATCTGCTCCTGCAGCGAGACCTCGGCGTCTTGCTTCTGCTGGGCCAGGATCTGCAGCTGCTCTCGGAGCGAGGCCAGCTCGCCCTCGAGGTTCCCCTGCATCTCGGCCGCGGCGGTGCGGACGTCGGCCAGCTCGGCGCGCAGCTGATCGAGCTCGGCGTCGCTGCGCTGCGCGTGCTCCTGCGCGAGCCGCAGGCGGCTCTCGAGATCCATCACCGTGGTGTCGCGCTCGGCCTGGGTCTTCTGCAGCGTCTCGGTGAGGGCGGCGACGTTGCCCTCGAACTCGGCGTAGTGGGCGTCGCGGTCGGCCAGCGCCGCCTCGTGCGCGGCCTGGTGTTCTTCGTAGGCGCGGGTCAGCTCGCCCAGCGCGCCGTCGCGCGCCTGCACCGTCTCGGTGAGCTGCTTCTCTTTGACCTCGAACTCCAGCGTGGCGAGGTTGAAGTCCTTCTCGAGCTGCTCGTACTCGAGGCGCTGCTGCTCGAGCTCGTGTTGTCGACGGGCGATCTCGTCTTCGAGCGCGGTCTTCTCGCGCCGCAGCACGTTGACTTCTTTCTCCTTCGAGGAGACGACCTCGATGACCTCTTTTTCTCCGATGAACTTCTGGAGCAGCAGATCTTCCACCTGCCGGCCGTGGTCTCGCTCCTTCTCGATGAGCGTGTTCTGGGAGTCGTTGAGCCGCCGGGTGAGATCATCGCCCTGCAGCTTGAGGCCCTGGATCTCGACGTCCTTCTCGTTGAGGCGGTCCTCGACCGAGAGCAGCTCGCGCTCGCGGACGCTCCAGATCTCCGAGATGCGGGCGATCTGCGCCTCGCGCGACTTGAGCTCGTCGCGGAGGATCTGGATCTTCGCCTCGGGGGTCCCCATGGCGTCGCGGCGCTGCGGGCGGCGGACCTCGCGTGACTCGGCCAGCAGCTCCGTCTTGCGATCGGCGATGGAGCCGAAGGCGCGATCGAGGAACCCCTTGTCTTCGTCGGTGAGCGCGCTGCGGCGCTCCCGGCGGGGGAGCTTTGGCGGTCCACCGGTCTTCAACGGCGGCGGCCCCACCGCGGTGGTCTCGGGTTGGGGGCCCTGCGTCAGCGCCGCGTCGAGCTGGCCGTCCACCTCGTCGGTGGCGGTGGTCGACGGGGTGCCCGGCGGAATGATCTGCTGCGCCAGCCGCGCCAGCTCGCCCATTTCGAAGGGGATGGCGAGGTAGCCGTGGGCGGCGTTGGCGCTCCCGGCGTGCTGCTGCAGCGCCTCTCCCCCGGAGTCGGAGGAGAGCAGGATGATGGCGATGTTCGGTCCGAAGCGGCCCTTGCGGATGCTCCCGCACACCACGAAGCCGCTCTGATCCGGCAGCTCCGCGCGCAGCACCACCAGATCCGGCCGGCGCTTCTCCAGCTCGCGTTGGGCGTCGCCGGCGCTGGCTGCGAGGCTGGTCTGGTAACCGATGCCCTTGAGTTCCGAGGCCAGAGAAAGGGCAAAGTCACTCTGGCTTTCCACGATGAGGGCGCGTCGCTCCACGGCGCGCAGTCTGCTACGGGCGCGCGGGCCGGTAAACCGCGATTCTCTCGTGATTTTTAACTTGTCATGGATCCCGACCGGGCATCGTGGTCGGCGGCGTGTGGCGCGTGAAGAGGCTGGAGGCTGGAGGACAGTAGCCGTGCACCAGCTGCGCCAACCATG
>CALNBU010000496.1 GCA_937875615.1 uncultured Archangium sp. | reverse complement strand
GGTGGATCCACACGAGCGTCGTCCCCCCACCCTCGCGCCGACGCCCCCGAAGGCGACGCCCGACGCCGAGGAGCACGCCTCGCTGCGCGCGCGGGTCTACGACGCGGTGGAGACGCTCACCTGGCGCGCGACCAACGCCAGCGGCACCCAGCTCCGCCGCGGCGCCGACGCGCTGCGCGCGCTCCTCGACAAGCGCCGGGGCTGAGCCTTCAGGGTACTGCGCGAAGCAGCGTGGGGAGCAGGGCGCGAAAGGCGTGGCCGCGGTGCGACACCGCGGACTTCTCGTCGCGCGTCAGCTCCGCCATCGAGCGGCCTCCGGGCAGAAGGAACACGGGATCGTACCCGAAGCCGCCGTCGCCCCGGCGCTCGCGGGCGATCTCTCCCTCGCAGGTGCCGCGGGAGGTGAACGTGGTGCCGTCGGGCGCGGCGAGACACAGCGCGCACACGAAGCGGGCGCTGCGGGCCCCCGCGTCGGCCAGGGCGTTCAACAACCGGTCGATGCGCTGCGCCTCGGTGGGGGCGTAGCGCGCGGAGTGGATCCCCGGCGCGCCGTCCAGCGCGTCCACCACCAGCCCCGAGTCGTCGGCCAGCGCCCACAGCCCGGTGGCCCGCGCGAAGGCGTGCGCCTTCTTCGCCGCGTTGCCCTCGAAGGTGTCGGCGTCCTCCACCACCTCCGGCACCTGGGGGAAGTCCTTCGCGCTGCGCACCCGCCAGCCCTCGCCCAACAGCGCCGAGAGCTCCCGGAGCTTCCCTTCGTTGCCGGTGGCGAAGACCAGCTCTCTCACCCCAGCACCTGCTTCTGCAGGGCGATCAACCTGGTGGTGGCCGCCAGCCCGGCGTCGAGCATCGCGTTGAGCTGCGCGCGGTCGAAGGAGCCGTGCTCCGCCGTCCCCTGCACCTCCACCAGGCGATCGCCCTCGAGCGCGACGATGTTGAGGTCCACCTCTCCGCCGGAGTCCTCGACGTAGTCGAGGTCGACCGAGACCTGGCCCTTCACCACCCCCACCGAGATGGCCGCCACGTGCGTCAGCTTCGGCAACTGCGAGAGCGTGCCCTTCGCCTTCAGCTTGCGCAGCGCCAGCACCAACGCCACGTAGGCCCCGGTGATGGACGCGGTGCGGGTGCCGCCGTCGGCCTGCAGCACGTCGCAGTCGAGCGTCACCGTGCGCTGCCCCAGGGTCTTGAGGTCGATCGACGCGCGCAGCGCCCGGCCGATGAGGCGCTGGATCTCCAGCGTGCGCCCACCCTGCTTGCCCTGCGCCGCTTCCCGCCGGGAGCGGTCGTGCGTGGCGCGCGGGAGCATCCCGTACTCCGCCGTCACCCACCCGCCGCCGGTGCCCAACACGTGCGGCGGCACCCGCTCCTCCACCGACGCGGTCACGTGGACCCGGGTGTCACCAAACTCCACCAGACACGAGCCCTCGGCGTGCTTGTTGATGCTCGGCGTGAGCGTGACCGGACGCGTGTCGAAATAGCCTCGGTTGAAGGAGCGCATGCGCGCCGCCTACCACGATTGGCGCCCCGGACCCGCGAAGAAGCCGGGCCTCAGCGGCCGTCGCGCGCGTCGAGCTGCGCCAGGAAGCGCCGCACGCCCTGGGTGATGGCCCGGGCCAGCGCCGCCTGGTACGCCGCGTCGTTGAGGCGAGGCCCCTCTTCCGGGTGCGAGACGAAGCCCACCTCCACCAGCACCGCCGGCGCCTCCAGCCCCATCAGCACGTAGAAGGGCGCCTGCTGCACGCCGCGATCTTCGGCCCGGGTCTCGGCGATGAGCGCCTCGTGCACCGCGTAGGCGAGGCGCGAGGAGTCGGCGTGCGTCTCCGCCCGCTGGAGGTCGGCGAGGATGAACGACAGCGTATCTCCGGCCACGCCGCGAGGCTGCGTGCCGGTCTCTTCGTTCTCCCGCGCCGCCACCTTCTTCGCGCGCTCACCCGAGGCCGCCGCCGAGAGGAAGTAGGTCTCGATGCCCTGGTGCACCCGGCGCTGCTTCTGCGTGGGCATGGAGTTGGCGTGGATCGACACGAACAGGTCCGGCCGCTGTCGGTTGGCCAGCTCCACCCGCTCCGCCAGCGACACCTGCGCGTCGCGATCGCGCGTCAACACCACCCGCGCCTTGAGCTCCAGCTCGAGCTGCGCCTTCACCTTCTTCGCGATGCTCAGCGCCAGCGACTTCTCCACCAGCCCGCCCGGGCCAGTGGCCCCACCCTGCGCGCCGCCGTGCCCGGGGTCGACCACCACCAGGGGGGCCGCGGCCAGCGCGCTGAGGAGAACGACCAGGAGCACCAGCGCAGTGTAGCAGGACCTGGCGGCTGGACAGACTCAGGCGCCGCGCAGGTACCCGCGCGAGAGCAGGCTGGCCACGGCGGTGGCGATGGCCACGTCGTCCTGGGTGGCGTTGTCGTAGACGCCCTGCAGCGTGCCCCAGTTGATGATCAGCTGAAGCACGTCGAGCTCTTCGGGCTGGAGATCCCTGAGGGCGGGCTGCATCGGCACCGAGAGCAGCAGCGTCT
>CALNBU010000495.1 GCA_937875615.1 uncultured Archangium sp. | reverse complement strand
GGAGGTAGTCGGGGTGTTGCACCAGCCGCGCGAGAAAGGCCGCGTTGGTCTTCACGCCCTGCACCGACAGGCCGGCGAGCGCCCGGCTCAGGCGCGCATGCGCGTCGGCGCGGTCTTCGCCCCACGCGACGAGCTTGGCCAGCATGGGGTCGTAGTGCGGTGACACCTCGCTCCCCGTCTCCACGCCGCTGTCGACGAGCACGCCGCCCAGCTCGGGCACGAAGAAGTCGCGCAGCGTGCCCACGCTGGGGAGAAAGCCGGTGGCCGGGTCCTCCGCGTACAAGCGCGCCTGCACCGCGTGGCCGCGCTGGCGAAGGTCCTCCTGACGAAAGGGCAGCGCCTCACCGCGCGCCACCTTGAGCTGGAGCTCCACCAGGTCCACGCCCACCACCAGCTCCGTCACCCGGTGCTCCACCTGCAGGCGGGTGTTCATCTCCGAGAAGTAGAACGCGCCGTCCGCGTCGAGCATGAACTCCACCGTGCCCGCCCCGGTGTAGCCGATGGCCTTCGCCACCTCGACCGCGGCCGCGCCCATGCTGGCGCGCGTCGCCTCGTCCAGCGCCGGCGAGGGCGTCTCCTCGAGGACCTTCTGGTGCCGGCGTTGAAGGCTGCACTCCCGCTCGAAGAGGTGCACCACGTTGCCGTGCGCGTCGCCGAGCAGCTGCACCTCCACGTGGCGCGGCCGCTCCAGGTACTTCTCGATGATGAGCGTGGCGTCCCCGAAGGCGCGCTGCGCTTCCCGCTGGCCGGCGCCGATGGCCTCGCGCAGCTCGTCGGGGGTGCGGGCGATCTTCATGCCCTTGCCCCCGCCGCCCGCCGAGGGCTTGAAGATGACGGGCAGCCCCAGCTCCAGCGCCTTCGCCTCCAACAGCGCCACCGACTGGTCGCCGCCGTCGAAGCCGGGCACCAGCGGCACGCCGCGCGCGCCCACCAGCGCCTTCGCCTCGCGCTTGAGTCCCATGGCGCGGATGGCTCCGGGCCCGGGCCCCACCCATGTCAGCCCCGCGTCGAGGACGGCCTGCGCGAAGTCCGGGTTCTCCGAGAGGAACCCGTAGCCGGGGTGCACGCAGTCCGCGCCCGTCAGCGCCGCCGCGCGCAGCACCGCCGAGACCGAGAGGTACGACTCTGACGCCGGCGCGGGCCCCAGGCGCACCGCCTCGTCGGCGAAGCGGACGTGCGGCGCCCCGACATCGGCGTCGGAGTAGACGGCCACCGTGCCCAGGCCCATGCGCCGGGCGGTCTTCATCACCCGCAGCGCTATCTCTCCCCGGTTGGCGACCAGCAGCTTCGTGAGCGTCTTCATCTCGATGTCCTTCTTCAGTGGCGGAAGACGCCCCAGCTGGTGGTGCCCTCGACGGCGCGGGCGTACGCGGCAGACAGCGCGAGCGCCACCACGGTGCGCGTGTCGCGAGGGTCGATGATGCCGTCGTCCCACAGGCGGGCGGTGGCGTAGAGCGCGCCCGACTGCTGCTCCATCTGGTACTCCACCAACTGCTTCATGCCGGTCAGCGCCTCTTCGTCGACCGGCTCGCCCCGCTTCTGCGCCGCGTTGCGCTGGATAATCTCCAGCACCCCCGCGGCCTGTTTCCCCCCCATCACCGCGATGCGGTGCGAGGGCCAGGTGAAGAGGAAGCGCGGCTCGTAGGCACGCCCCGACATGGCGTAGTTCCCCGCGCCGTAGCTGGCGCCCATCATGATGGTGATGGCGGGCACGGTGCTGTTCGACACCGCGTTGATGAGCTTGGCGCCGTTCTTGATGATGCCGCCCTCCTCGTACTTCTGGCCCACCATGAAGCCGGTGATGTTCTGCAGGAACAAGAGCGGGACGTTGGCCTGATTGCACAGCGCGATGAACTGCGCGCCCTTGTTGGCCGACTCCGAGAAGAGGATGCCGTGGTTGGCGAGGATGCCCACGGGGAAGCCGTGCAGGTGCGCCCAGCCGCACACCAGCGTGTTGCCGTAGAGCGGCTTGAACTCGGAGAAGCGCGACCCATCGACCAGCCGGGCGATGACCTCCCGGGGGTCGAAGGGCACGCGCGGGTCCGCCGACACCACGCCCAGCAACTCCTCGGCGTCGAAGCGGGGCGGCTCCACGGGCCGCGGCAACACCGCGCCCTGCTTGCGCCAGTCGAGGTGCGCCACCACCTCGCGCGCCAGGCGCAGCGCGTCGCGCTCGTCCTCCGCGAGGTAGTCGGAGACGCCGGACACCGCGCTGTGCATCTGCGCGCCGCCCAGCGACTCGTCGTCGGTCTCTTCACCGGTGGCCATCTTCACCAGCGGCGGCCCGCCCAGGTACACGGTGGCGGCCTTCTTCACGAAGATGGCGTAGTCGCTCATGCCGGGGATGTACGCGCCGCCCGCGGTCGACGAGCCGAACACCACGGTCACGGTGGGGATGCGCTCCCTGCTCTTGCGCGTCAGGTCTCTGAAGCCCGCGCCCCCGGGCACGAAGATGCGGTCCTGGTTGGGGAGGTCCGCGCCGCCCGACTCGGTCAGCGAGATCATCGGCAACCGGTTGGCGTTGGCGATGTCGGCCAGGCGCCGCGACTTCACCACCGAGTACTCGCTCATCGAGCCGCCCTTCACCGTCGACTCGTTGGCGCTGATGAGACACTCCACGCCCGACACCCGGCCGATGCCGCCGATGACCGAGGCTCCCGGCGCGTGGCCATCGACGCCGGTGCCCGCCAGCGGGCAGAGCTCCAGGAAGTGCGCGTCGCGGTCGAGCAGCAGCTCCACGCGCTCCCGGGGGAGCAGCTTGCCGCGCGCGAGGTGACGCTCGTTGTACCGGGCGCCGCCGCCCTCGCGGGCCTTCGCCAGCGCCGCGGTCACCGGCTCCAGCAACCTGAGGTTCTGCTCACGGTTGGCCAGGAAGGCCCCGCTCCGCACCTCGGCGTGAGACGGGAGCGGCGGGTACGGCTGCTCGTTGACGCGCATGCGGCTCACCTTTGGAGAAACTGACTCAAGAATCAATGTTCCCGACGGCGGCCCCGAGGCGCCGCGCAGATGTAGGCAAGCGCAGACTGCATCAATCTTCACGACTCCACGGCGAATCAAAGGCAGACTTGTCAGACCCGTGACGGACCACAGACCGAGCCCGCATGTGCTGCTCATCGACGACACGGTGTTCACCCGTGACGTGATGCTGGCGCTCTTCGCAGAGGTGAGCTCCGCGACCGGGCTCGACTGGGAGCAGGACTACGAGAGCGGCCTCGCCGCGTTGCTGAGCGGCCGCTACGACGTGTGCCTGCTCGACTACCAGCTGGGCGAGCGCAGCGGCCTCGAGCTGCTTCGCGAAGCTGGGCGCGCGCACGCCCATCGTGCTGCTCACCGCGCACGGGAGCCCGGACCTCGACATGGAGGCGCTGCGCGCGGGCGCCAGCGACTACCTCACCAAGGGCGACTTCTCGGCCACCACGCTCGACCGCACCGTGCGCTACCTGATGGAGCGGCGCCGCGCCGAGGAGGCCCTGCGCGACTCCGAGGAGCGCTTCGCGCTGGCCATGGAGGGCAGCAACGACGGCCTCTGGGACTGGCGCGACGGCGACGAGCGCATGCACTTCTCTCCCCGGTGGAAGCGCATCCTCGGCTTCTCGCCGGAGGAGCTGCCCGACCGCCTCGACTCCTGGCTCGGCCGCGTCCACGCCGACGACAAGGAGCGCGTGGCGAGCGAGTTCGAGCGCCACCTCACCACCGACGAGACGCCGCACTTCGAGAACGAGCACCGCCTGCTGCACAAGGACGGGAGCTGGCGGCACGTGCTCGCCCGGGGGAAGGCCGTCCGCAACGCGGCGGGGCGGGCCCTGCGCGTGGTGGGCTCGCTCACCGATGTGACCATGGCGCGCAGCCGCGACCCGCTCACCGGGCTGCCCAACCGCGTGCTGTTCCTCGACCGCCTGGAGTACGCGTACCACCGCGCCAGCCGCGACCGGAACTACCGCTTCTCGGTGCTCTTCATCGACGTCGACCGCTTCAAGAACGTGAATGACTCGCTCGGCCACGACGCCGGCGACGAGCTGCTCACCGCCATCTCACAGCGCCTCGAGCGCTGCATCCGGGTGGTGGACACCGTGGCGCGCCTCGGCGGCGATGAGTTCGTGATGCTGCTCGACGAGAGCCGGGAGCCCGACGGCGCCATCCGCGTGGCGGCGCGGGTCATCGAGGAGCTCAACCGGCCCTTCACCATCAAGGAGCACGGCGTCTTCGTGGGCGCCAGCGTAGGCATCGCCATGTCCAGCGCGCACTACACCTCGCCGGGCGAGCTGCTGCGCGACGCCGACACCGCGATGTACCGGGCCAAGGCCGAGGGCCGCGGGCGCTTCGTCATCTTCGATGGGGCCATGCACGCGCGCGCCATGCACGTGCTGTCGGTGGAGTCGGGGCTGCGCCGGGCCCTCGAAGAGGACCAGCTCGAGGTCTTCTACCAGCCGGTCATCTCGCTCGACACCGGGCGGCCCTCGGGCTTCGAGGCGCTGGTGCGCTGGCGCCACCCCGAGCGCGGCCTCATCTCGCCGGCCGACTTCATCCCCGTGGCCGAGGACTCCAGCCTCATCGTGATGGTCGACCTGCATGTGCTGCACCGCGCCGCCGCCCAGCTCGCCGGGTGGCGCGCCCGCTTCGGCCTCGACCTCACCATCTCCGTCAACGCCTCCCGACGGCACTTCTCGCGCGCGGAGTACGCCACCAGCGTGCACCAGGCCATCGCGCAGGCGCAGCTGGCGCCCTCGGCGCTGCGGGTGGAGGTCACCGAGAGCGTCACCATGGACATGCCGCAGGCGGCGCGCGCGCAGCTCCAGCAGCTCGCCGCGCAGGGCATCCAGCTCTACGTCGACGACTTCGGCATGGGCTACTCCTCGCTCTCCATGCTGCACACGTACCCCTTCAGTGGGCTGAAGCTCGACCGCAGCTTCGTCATCGGCCTCGACACCCCGGGCAGCTCCACCGAGGTGGTGCGCGCCATCTTCGCCATCGCCTCGGCGCTGAAGCTCGACGTGGTGGCGGAGGGCGTGGAGACCGCCGCGCAGCAGGACGCCCTCAAGGCCCTCGGCTGCAACCGCGCGCAGGGCTACCTCTACAGCCCGCCGATGCCGGTGGAGAAGGCCGAGGCCTGGCTGTCGAAGCTCAGCGCCACCTGAGCGCACGACGCTCAGCGCAGCCGGCCGCCCTCGAGCGCCAGGAATCGCCCACCCAACCGCTCTCCCTCTTCACGGTCGTGGGTCACCAGCAGGGTCACCAGGCGCTCCGCGGCGATGAGCGCCTTCAACATCGTGAGCAGCTCGTCGCGCCGCGCCTCATCGAGTGAAGAGAAGGGCTCGTCGAGCAGCAACAGACGGGGCCCACGCGCCAGCGCCCTCGCCAGCGCCACCCGCTGCGCCTCGCCGCCCGACAGAGACGACGGCGCGCGGCCGGCCAGGCGCGTGAGCTCCAGCCGCTCCAGCCAGCGCCGCGCCGCCCCCGGCTCACGCGCCCCGAAGGCCACGTTCTCTTCCACCGTGAGGTGAGGAAACAGCGCGTGCGACTGGAAGAGGGAGCCCACCGCCCGGCGCTCCGGCGGCAGCAGGGTCCAGTCGTCGCCCAGGCGCACGAAGCCGTGGTCCAGCGGCAGCAGCCCGGCGAGCGCCCGCAGCACGCTGGTCTTCCCGGCGCCCGAGGGGCCGAACAGCACCGTCACCCCTTCGGCCACCCGGAGCTCCACGTCGAGCGTGAAGTCTCCGCGCCGCGCGACGAGCCGGGCGTGGAGCTCAGCGGACATGGCGCCTCCGCGAGAGCCACTGCACCGCCACGATGAGCGCCACCGCCAACACCGAGAGCGCCACCGCCAGCCCCAGCGCGTCATCGGTGCGCCCGGCCAGCAGCGCGTCGTAGAGCGCCAGCGAGGCGGTCTGGGTCTCACCCGGCAGGTTGCCGGCCACCATCAACGTCACGCCGAAGTCACCCAGCGCGCGGGCGAAGCCGAGCACCACGCCCGCGGTGAGGCCGCGCACGGCGAGCGGCAGC
>CALNBU010000494.1 GCA_937875615.1 uncultured Archangium sp. | reverse complement strand
GGTGGTGCGGCGCGGCGACGGCCGGGTGTTGTTGCTGCGGCGCACCGAGGCGCGGGGCGGCATCTGGCAGCCGGTGACGGGGCGGGTGGAGGCAGGGGAGCCGGTGCACGAGGCCGCGCGCCGGGAGCTGCGGGAGGAGACCGGGCTGGAGGGGGCGCCGTCGCCGCTGGGCTACGAGCACGCCTTCGCGCTGGGTGATGCGCGGCCGCCGGCGTTGGTGCGGGAGACCGCCTTCGTGGCGCGCTCCGACGCCGCGGTGAGGCTCGACCCGGCGGAGCACGTCGAGGCCGCGTTCTTCACCGTGGACGAGGCGTCGGCGTTGGTCCCCTTCGCGGGGCTGAAGCGGGCGCTGCGGCTCGCGGGGGCCTGAGGCGGCTCAGCCGGCCCTGGGCTTGGCCTGGGCGTCGTCGTCGAGGAAGTCCACCAGGTGGCCAGAGCGGTCGCGCTTGGTCTTGAGGTACTCGCGGTTGATGGGGTTGGTCTGGGTGCGCGAGGGGATGCGGCGCCGCACCGGGATGCCCTCGTCGACCAGCCCCGCCACCTTGAGTGGGTTGTTGGTGATGAGGTCGACGCTGTGGACGCCCAGCGAGCGCAGCATCTCGCCGGCGATGTCGTAGCGACGGAGATCATCGGGGAAGCCCAGCCGCAGGTTGGCGTCGACGGTGTCGAGGTGCTGTTCCTGCTGCAGCGCGTAGGCGCGGATCTTGTTGCCGAGCCCGATGCCGCGCCCCTCCTGGCGCAGGTAGAGCAGCACGCCGCGGCCCTGCTGGCTGATGAAGTCCATGGCGCGGTCGAGCTGCGCACGGCAGTCGCAGCGCAGGCTGCCGAACACCTCGCTGGTGAGGCACTCGGAGTGGAGTCGCACCGCGACGCCTTCGTGCCCGCTGACCTCGCCCTTCACCATGGCCACGTGCTCTTTGCCGTCGCGGCGGTCGCGGAACACCACGATGCGGAACGGGCCGCGCTCGGTGGGGAGCGGCGATTCGGCGTAGCGCTCCAGGTGATGCGTGGACTTGCGGGTGGGCAGCACGGTTGTCTTGTCAGTCATCGCTCGTCGAGCTCCGGCCGTGTGATGCGTGACGCCTAACGCGGTTTCACACGTTCGTCCAACGCAGCGGGACGATGTTGATTTCCGCACCTGATGGAATTTCCCCGGTGCCGGGCGGGAGGTCGATCAACGCCATGGCGCCGGCCGCCGAGGACAGCGCACCGGACGACTGAGACGCCAGCGGGGTGGCCCACAGCGCCCGGTCGCGGACGTGCCAGGTCGCGCGGGTGAAGAGGCGGAGGTCGCGCACCGGCGTGAGCGCCGTGGTGGTGCGCGCGGGCAGGTGCTCCAGCGTCGTCGAGAGGCCCTGCAGGGCGCGCAGCGCGGGGCGCACGAAGAGCTCGAAGGTCACCATCGCCGACACCGGGTTTCCGGGGAGCCCGAAGACCAGCGTGTCGCCGCGGCGCCCGAACATGAGCGGCTT
>CALNBU010000493.1 GCA_937875615.1 uncultured Archangium sp. | reverse complement strand
ACGGCCGGGTGGACCGCGCGGCCACCTGGATTCAAACCACCATGGCCGCCTGGGAGGGCCCCTCCTGCAGCTTCGATGGCCTCTGCCTCGCCGGCTGCGCTCCCGTCGACCAGGACTGCATCTGCGTCCCGGACGGCCTCTGCCACCCGGACTGCACCGACCTCCTCCGCGACCCGGACTGTCCCCGCGACTGCGTCCCCAACAACATCTGCGCCACCTCCGCCTGCCCCACTCCCGACATCGACTGTCGCGACCCGGGCCAGTCCTGCTCCCTCGCCTCCCAGTGCCAGTCCCGCCTCTGCATCACCGACCCACAGCACCCAGAGCGCTACTGCAGCGTCTCCTGCGAAAACGGCGGCGCCTGCCCTGACGGCATGGAGTGCGTCGCCACCCAGTGCACCTTCCTCCAGCGCCCCTCCAGGCAGCCCCTCGAGACCTGCGACCCCTCCGCAGACTTCTGCGTCGGCGGCACCTGCAGCGGCCCTCCCGGCGGCTTCACCCGCTGCGTCTCTCCCTGCGCCTCCTCCATCGACTGTCCTCAGGGCGACTCCTGCGAGCCGGGCTTCGACTCGCGCCGCTTCTGCCGCACCCCGGGCATCCCCTTCGAGCACCCTCCCATCCTCACGCCCCTCGCCAGCGACGTCCTCGGCCCTCATCTCCAGAGCTGCGCCTCCTCCCCAGCCTCCTCCCTCCTCTTCCTCTCTCTCCTCGCGCTCCGCCGCCGCCGGAGATGAATGCCCCGCTGGCTGCCGCTCCTCGCGCTGCTCTCGTGCGGTGACTGGCCCGCGGCGCTGGTCGGCGCCGAGCGGGCCGGCATCGTGGGCGGTGAGCCGGCCCCCGACGACGACGAGGTCTACCTGCTGCTGGTGGAGGGCAGCGGCGGCGAGTCGACGCGCTGCACCGCCACCCTCATCGCGCCGCGCACGCTGCTGACGGCCGCCCACTGCGTCGACCCGCGCATGCTGGGCGCCGCCTCCGTCACCCTGCGCGCCACCGCCGCGGACCGCGTCGAAGACGTCGACTGGCAGACCGACGTGGTGACGGTGACCGACGTGCGCTGGCCCGCCGCCTGGAACGTGGCCACGCTGGAAGGAGACCTCGCCCTGCTGCGCCTCGCCGAGGCGCCGTCGACACCGCCGAAGCGCTGGAGCCACACCCGCCTCGAGCCGCACGCCAGCCGGCCGGTGCGCGCGGTGGGCTACGGGAGTGCGGGCCCGGGCGATGACGGCGGGGTGCGGCGCAGCGTGGAGCTCGCGGTGCGCGAGCTGACGGAGCAGACGTTCTACCTCGGCGACGAGCGCTCGAAGGGCGTGTGCAACGGTGACTCCGGCGGCCCGGCCCTGCTGCGCTTCGAAGATGGCGTGGAGCGCGTGGTGGGCGTGCACAGCTTCACCACCACCCCGGCCTGCACCAGCGGGGCCGCCACGCGCGTGGACGCGTGGACCGGCTTCATCGCCGACTGGCTGACACAACACGAGGACGTGTGCGGTGAAGACGGCGTCTGCGCGCTGAGCTCCTGCGCGGCGCCCGACCCCGACTGCGTCGCTGACGGGGCGCCCTGCGATGGGCCCTGGCAGTGCCGCGGCCGCCGCTGCGAGCGTGACCTGCAGGTCGCCACGCCGTACTGCACCGCCACCTGCGCGGACGAAGCGCGCTGTCCGGGGTCGCTGCGCTGCGAGCCGCACACCGGGCTGTGCCGGTTGCCCCCGCTGCCGCTGGTGCAGCCGGGCCAGCCCTGCGCGCCCGGGGCGCACTTCTGCACCGACGGCAGCGTGTGCGAGGGCCACAGCCTGGCCTCCGCGCGCTGCGCGTGGCCCTGTCGCTCTTCGGC
>CALNBU010000492.1 GCA_937875615.1 uncultured Archangium sp. | reverse complement strand
AAGCCCGCCTTCCTCGCCGAGCTGGTGCGCGAGGCCTGTTCGAAAGGCGCGCGCCTGGTGAACGCGGGTGGCGGCGCGGTCGACGGCAGCGCCTTCGCCCCCGCGGTGCTGGCGGGCGTCACCAGCGAGATGCGCCTCTTTCACGAGGAGCAGTTCGGCCCGGTGGTGCCCATCGGTCGCTACGTCGACGATCAGGAGGTCATCGACGCCCTCGTCGCCTCGCCCTTCGGCCAGCAGATCTCGCTCTTCGGCGCTGATCCGACGCGGCTGGGGCACTTCATCGACGCCTGCGCGCACCAGGTGGGGCGCATCAACCTCAACACCCAGTGTCAGCGGGGACCCGACTCGTTCCCCTTCAACGGCCGTAAAGACTCCGCGGAGGGGACGCTGTCGATCCACGACGCGCTGCGGGTGTTCTCCATCAGATCATTGGTGGCCACGAAGCTGACGGCCACCAACAAACAGATCGTCCGGGAGATCCTGAACGATCACCGCTCGAGCTTCCTCAGCACCGAGTTCATCTTGTAGATGAACCTCAGGCCGCCTTGCTCTTGAGCACCGCCGCGGCGGCGTACCAGCTGGTGCGGAAGCCCTTGAGCTCGCGCAGGCCCGCCGGGTGCCGACCCAGCGCCGGGGTGATGGTCACCGGGAGCCCCACCTTCTTCTCGATGATCCGCGCCACCTCAATCTCGTTCTTCCGGCGCTCCTCGGTGACTTCACAGGTGGTCTTGGGCAGCACCCGGTTCACCAGCACCCGCTCCACCGGGAGCTTCTGGCTCTTGAGGTTCTCCACCAGCCGCTCGGCGGCGCCCACCGAGAGCTCCTCACCGCGGGTCACCACGATGAAGCGCGCCTCGTTGGGGTTGAGGATGGCCTTCTCGAAGCGGGCGATGTGGTTCTGCTGGAACTCGACCCACTGCAGCAGCGCGCCGGCGCCCTTGGCCTTGTACTTCGTCGCCAGCGTATGCAACGTGGCCAGCCACGGCTTGGCGATGGCCGGCAGATCCAGCACCCGCACCGAGTTCGACGAGGGCGCGGGGTCGATCACGATGCGCTTGAAGCGCTCCTGCACCAGCGCGTCGGTGAGCGCGGTCATCGCCGCCAGCTCGTCGAGGCCGATGGGGGCGAGATCGAAGAGGTTGCGCAGCAGCTCCTTGTCGAGGGCGAAGGCCTCGCTCTTGGACTCCGGCCCGAAGAGTGGCTCCACCGCCTCGCGCAACTTCTTCTTCAGGTTGTTGAACCACACCCCGAAGTCGATCTCGCGGGCGTAGAGGCCCTTGGTGCCCTTCACCTGCGTCTCGGTGTCGGTGAGCCGGCTCTGCAGCACCTCGGAGAGCGAGTGCGAGGGGTCGACGGACAGCAGCAGCACCGGCCCCTCCTTCTCGGTCAGCGTCACCGCGGCCGCGGCGGCGCACGAGCTCTTGCCCACGCCGCCAGCGCCGACGAAGAAGATGAAGCGCGTCGGAGGAATGGGGGGCGCGGCCACGGGAGTCAT
>CALNBU010000491.1 GCA_937875615.1 uncultured Archangium sp. | reverse complement strand
GCGCAAACTTCGCCCCCGAGATCGAACACCGCGTGGCGCAGCTGGAAGCCCAGCCCGAGATCGCCTTCGACAAGGACTTCCTGCGCTGGATGCTGTCCGACGGCGCGGGCGCGGTGCTGCTGGAGCGCGAAGCCCGCGGCCCGCAGCCGCTGCGCGTCGATGGGGTGGACCTGAGTTCTGCGGCGCACGAGCTGCCCGTGTGCATGTACGCAGGCGGCGAGCGCGACGAAGGCCAGCAGGTCGAGGCGCCCGGGGCGCAGCGACACACTGGGCGGAGCCTCGGACATGGCGACGCGCGCTTCTGCCAGCTTTCAGAAACCTTGGCACGGAAGACCTCGCGGGACGCCGTTCTGGCTCGCAACTCGGGGCAGAAGCCCTTAGTGAAGCCGCATGACGACTCCCGTACGGAAAGTGACGCTCATCAACGGCGACGGCATCGGCCCCGAGGTGGTCGACGCCACGCGCAAGATTCTCGAAGCCGCCCGCGCGCCGCTGGAGTTCGAGCACAAGGATGCGGCCACCCGCTACGGCACCAACCTCCCCGACGAGACGGTGGAGGCGGTGCTCAAGAGCGGCTGCGGCCTCAAGGGCCCCACCGCCACCGGCGTGGGCACCGGCCAGAGCTCGGCCAACGTGGGCCTGCGCAAGCGCCTCGACCTCTACGCCTCGCTGCGGCCGGTGAAGTCGCTGCCCGGCGTGAAGACGCGCTACGAGGACATCGACCTGGTGGTGGTGCGCGAGAACACCGAAGACCTCTACGCGGGCATCGAGCACGTGGTGGTGCCGGGCGTGGTGGAGTCGCTCAAAATCATCACCGAGAAGGCCAGCACCCGCATCTGCCGCTTCGCCTTCGAGTACGCGGTGAAGCACGGGCGCAAGAAGGTCAGCGCGGTGCACAAGGCCAACATCATGAAGCTGTCCGACGGCCTGTTCCTCGACTGCTTCCGCCGCGTGGCCCGCGAGTTTCCGCAGATTCAGTCCGAGGACGTCATCGTCGACAACCTGTGCATGCAGCTGGTGCGCAACCCCGAGAAGTACGACGTGATGGTGATGGAGAACCTCTACGGCGACATCGTCTCCGACCTCTGCAGCGGGCTGGTGGGCGGCCTGGGCGTGGTGCCCGGCGCCAACATCGGCCACGACGTGGCGGTCTTCGAGGCCGTGCACGGCACCGCCCCCGACATCGCCGGCCAGGGCAAGGCCAACCCCACCGCGCTGCTGCTCTCGAGCGTGATGATGCTCGACTGGATGAACTTCACCGAGCACGCGCGCCGCCTCGAGAAGGCGCTGTGGAAGGTCTACACCGAGGGCAAGGTGAAGACCGGCGACCTCGGCGGCACCGCCTCCACCGCCGAGTTCACCCAGGCCGTCATCCACGCCCTGGCGTGAGCGCCGGCGTCCTCATCGCCTTCGAGGGCATCGACGGCTCCGGCAAGTCGACCCAGGCGCGCCGCTTCACGCAGTGGCTCCGCGACCGCGGCGCCGACGTGCTGCTGACGCGCGAGCCCACCGATGGCCCCTGGGGACGGAAGATTCGGGAGGCGCGCTTCACCGAGCGCCTCTCGCCCGAAGACGAGCTGCACGCCTTCCTCGAGGACCGGCGCGAGCACGTGGCCTCGGAGCTGGCTCCGGCGCTGGCCCGCGGCGCGGTGGTGGTGGTGGACCGCTACTACTACTCCACGGTGGCCTACCAGGGCGCGCGCGGGCTGGACCCCTCGGCGCTGCTCCAGCGGAACCGGGCCTTCGCGCCCCGGCCCGACCTGGTGGTGCTGGTCGACGTGCCTCCCCGCCGGGCGCTGGAGCGCATCGCCGCCCGCGGCGAGGGCCAGGACCTCTTCGAGTCGCTCGCGCAGCTCACCGCGGTGCGGGAGCGCTTCCTCGCGCTGGCCAGCGAGCCGCACGTGGTGGTCCTCGACGGCGAGGGCGACGAAGCGGCTGTCTTTTCCCGGGTGCTGGAGACGCTGCTGAGCGGCCCGCTGCGCGCCTGGGCGGCGCACCACCTGCCGACCTGACGCGCCGACGAAGGCGTGGCCGCGCGGGCAGCGCCTCCCGGAGCCAGTGGTGCTAAGCGCGGGCCATGATTGAGCGCCTCGTCCACGGCCTGGTCCCGAAGAAGCACCACCTGCAGCTGCGCGACGCCGCCGGGCACCTGCACTTCGAGCACTGCATCACCCAGGAAGGCTTCGACGCGCCCTACACCATCGCCTACCACCGGCACGCGCCGCACCGGCAGCTGGGCATCGACACCACCCACGGGTGGTCGGGGCGCGAGGCCGCCGGGCTGCCCGGCCTGCGCAAGCGCCACTTCCTCTCGCAGAACCTCGAGGCCACGAAGAAGAGCCCGCTCGACGCGCGGGTCCCGATGCTGTTCAACGCCGACGTCACCCTGAGCATCGTCAAGCCGGGCGCGGAGGACGCCGCGTACTTCAGCAACGCCGACGGAGACGACCTCTTCTACGTGCACCAGGGCGGCGGCACGGTGCGCACCCTGCTGGGCGACCTGACCTTCGGCGAGGGCGACTACGTCTTCCTCCCCCGGGGCATCCTCCACCGCTTCATCCCCTCCGCGGGGCCGCAGTGGTGGCTCAACATCGAGTGCCGCGGCGGCCTCTTCGTGCCGAAGCAGTGGCGCAACCAGGTGGGCCAGCTGCGCATGGACGCGCCCTACTGCCACCGCGACTTCAAGACGCCCACCTTCGTGGGCCCCCTCGACGAGGGCCTGCGCGAGACGGTGGTGAAGCGCGCCGACGTCTTCCACGGCTTCACCCAGAAGGAGTCTCCGCTCGACGTGGTGGGCTGGGACGGCAGCGTCTACCCCTGGGTCTTCAACATCCTCGACTTCCAGCCGCGCGTGGGCCTCACGCATCTCCCGCCCACCTGGCACGGCACCTTCGCCGCGCGCGGCGCGCTGGTGTGCAGCTTCGTGCCGCGGCCCACCGACTTCCACCCCGAGGCCATCCCCTGTCCGTACCCGCACTCGTCGGTCGACGTCGACGAGTTCATCTTCTACTGCAAGGGCAACTTCACCAGCCGCCGCGGCGTCTCGCCCGGCTCCATGAGCTACCACCCGGCGGGCATCCCCCACGGGCCGCACCCCGGCGCCTACGAGGCCAGCATTGGCACCAGGGACACCAGCGAGCTGGCGGTGATGCTCGACTGCTTCCTCCCGCTGGTGCCCACCCCGGCCGCCGCGGCCCTCGAAGACGCCGACTACCAGCGCAGCTTCGTGCCATGAGCGAGACCCGCGTCGTCTACCACAGCGCCTACGAGTCGCTCTTCACGCCGGCGCTGCGCGGGCGCATCACCTCCTCCATCGAAGACGAGCTCCGCGCCGCGGGGGTCGACCTCAAGAAGAAGTTCGACCCGGTCTACCCCCTGCCGGTGTGGCTGGAGACGCTGCGCATCCTCGCGCGGAGCTTCCACCCCACCCTCACCTTCGAGGCGGCCTGCGTCCTGCTGGGGCGCGACACCATCGACGGCTTCACCGGGACGCTGGTGGGCCGCGCCTCCTTCGCCGCGCTGCGCGTCATCGGCGTGCGCCGCGCCGTCGAGCGCGCGGCGCGCACCTACGCCGTCACCAACAACTACACCAGGGTGACCCTGACGCCGGTGGGCCCCACCAGCTACGACTTCCACATGAATGAGTTCGACGTGCCGGCGGAGTTCGACGTCGGCGTCCTCGGCCGCTGCCTGGAGCTGCTGGGTGCCAGCGCGCCACAGGTCACCGTCACCGCGCGAGACGAGACCGGCTTCACCCTGCGCCTGAGCTGGGCCGCGTAGCCCTCAGGGCTCGAACTCCCACTCCGCGGTGAGCGCGAAGTGGTCGGAGCCCGCGAAGCCGCGCGCACCCTCTTTCCAGCTGCGCGCCGAGCGCGGCACCGGCGCCACCGCGTCATCCACCGCCTGGTAGAGGTGGTCGATGGCCTCGCGGAGCGTGCCCGACGCCCACGTCACCTGCTCGTCTACGGGGAGGTCCGCCGCCGCGCGCACCAGCCGTCCACCTTCCTCCAGCGCCTCCAACGGCGCAGAGCCGGGGGTGTCGTTCAGGTCTCCGCCCAGCAGCACCAGCGCCCCCGGGTGCGCCTCGGCCGCGGCCAGCACCAGGCGCCGGGTGGCCTGCGCTTCGGCGAGGCGGCGGCCCGCATCGTCATTCACCTTGGAGCGGAAGTGGGCGGCGAAGAGGATGACGCGGCGGCCCTCCACCAGGGTGTGCACCTCCAGCAGCTCCCGGCTGAAGCTGGTGGTGGTGCCATCGGGGCGCGTCAGGGGCGTCTGCGCGCGGTGGGTGATGACCGACTCCAGCGACGTGCGCGAGAAGATGGCGACGTCCACCGAGGCGGGCGTGCCGAGCTCGCCCAGCACGGCGTGCGGCATGGCGCGCTGCAGGCGGACCTGGAGCGCGTCGAGGCAGGCCTGCGTCTCGACCTCCTGCAGCGACACCAGGTCAGCGCCGAAGCCGTCGATGGCGTTGGCCAGCTGGGCGGCGCGGGCGTCGAAGCGCTCCTGCGTGGGCTGCGCCTCGTAGTCGCCGGCGGCGCACGCGCCGGTGTCGCAGACGGTGTCGAAGAAGCGCAGGGTGTTGAAGGTGGCGGCGCGCGCGCGCAGCCGCGGGGGCTCGACGCCGGCGTCGGGTGGCGCTTCGACCGGCGGGGCACAGCTCCACCACACCATCAGCAACGCGCCGCTCAGACGATGCACAGTCCTGCACCTACCACGGAGGCGAGACACGCGCCCTGAGTCGTGCCATGCAGTGCACCGAGCTTCACGTCGGCGTTCATCGTTGAAGTGCCGACACAACCCCAAGGGAGGAGTCACACAATGCAGATTCAGATGCGCACCGCCGTTTTCGCCCTCGCGACCCTGTCGCTGGTGGCCTGTCAGGAAGACCTCACCGCCGAGAAGAAGACCTGGGAGGAGACCACCGCCGGCTGGCAGGGCAAGCTGGACAAGCTGGCCAAGGACCACGCCGCGTTGACCGAGAAGGCCAAGGGCCTGGTCGCGCCCGCCGCTGACGCCGCCGTCGCGGGCGAGAAGAGCGCCGCCGACGCCGCGGTGTCCGCCGCCGCCGCGGGCCTCGAGGCCGTGAAGCAGGGCATCACCAGCGCCCGCACCGCGGTCGACGCCTCCATCACCGCCGGCAAGAAGGTGGGCCTGCAGGCCGCCATCTCCAGCGCCAAGGCCCCGGTGGACGGCCTGCTGAGCAAGGCCGAGTCGCTCATCTCGGCCGCGGACGGCGCGGTGACCGCGGTGGGCCAGAAGATTTCGGCCATCGACTCGGCGGCGGCGGCGACCAAGGCCGCGGCCGACAAGCTCTTCGCCGACTCGAAGACCAAGGGCGCCGTCATCACCTGGAATGACATCGCCTTCACCGCCGACGCCGCCCTCGACCTCGAGAAGTCGAAGGACGGGCTGAACAGCCTGGTCTCGGTGCTCAAGGGCACGGGCATCAAGGCCGACATCTTCGTGGACGCCGCGGTGAAGGACACCTCCGTCGGCACCAAGCGCGCGCTGGCCCTCAAGGCCTACCTGGCCGCCAACGGCGTGCCCGCGACCGCGCTCGGCCTGGTGGCCGGCCGCTCGCGCCCGGAGCTGACCGAGGGCGTGGTGCTGACCGTCGTCAACCCCGCGCAGTAAGTCGTCCTCTTTTCAACGCCCGCGCCGCGGTCATCCTCCCGGGTGGCCGCGGCGTCGTCGTCTTCAGCGCCCTGCGCGCGCCAGCGCCACGCCCTTGTTGGCCAGCGCGTCGGCCCGCTCGTTGCCCTCGTGGCCGGCGTGCCCCTTCACCCACTTCCACTCGATGTCGTGCCGGGCCACCGCCGCGTCGAGCGCGCGCCAGAGGTCTTCGTTCTTCACCGGCGCCTTCGCCGCGGTCTTCCAGCCGTTCTTCTTCCAGCCAAAAATCCATTTGGTGATGCCCTGCATCACGTAGGTGGAGTCGGTGTGGAGCCGCACCCGCACCGGCCGCTTCAGCGCCTCCAGCGCCTGGATGACGGCGGTCAGCTCCATGCGGTTGTTGGTGGTGTCCTTCTCGCCGCCGAAGAGCTCCTTCTCCAGCGCGCCCCAGCGCAGCAGCACCCCCCACCCTCCGGGGCCGGGGTTTCCGCTGCACGCGCCGTCGGTGAAGATGTCTGCCCTGGCGTCCACGGCGCGCCTCTTACCTCTCTCCGAAGAAGGCCTGCACGTCTTCGAAGCGCATGGTGAGCGGCACCTTCGGCAGGCTGTCGAGGAAGCGCGCGCCGTAGCGCTTCGTCACCACCCGCGAGTCGCCCAGGGCCACCACCCCGCGGTCCCGCCCCGAGCGGATGAGCCGCCCGAAGCCCTGCCGCAGCGCCAGCGCCGCCTGGGGCACCTGCAGCGCGTCGAAGGGGCGGTCTCCGCGGGCGCGCACCGCGTCCATGCGCGCGGCCTGCAGGGGCTCGTTGGGCGGCGCGAAGGGCAGCCGGTCGATGATGACCAGCGACAGCGCCTCGCCGGGCACGTCGACGCCCTCCCAGAAGCTCTGGGTGGCGAACAACACCGAGGGCTCGGCCACGAAGCGCGCCAGCAGCGCCCCGCGCGGCGCCTCGCCCTGCTTCAACACCGGCAGGGTGAGGTGCGGCGCCACCAGCTCGTGCACCGCCTCCAAGTGGCTGCGCGAGGTGAAGAGCACGAAGGCCCGGCCGCCCGAGGCGCGCAGCAGCCGGAAGACCTCCCGCGCGAAGCGCACCGTCCACTCCGGGTCCGCCGGCGGGGGGAGGTAGCCCGGCACGTACAGCAGCGCCTGCCGCGCGTAGTCGAAGGGCGAGTCGACGCGGAGCGTGTCGGTGGGCAACCCCTTCAGGCCCAGACGCTCCTGCAGGTAGTCGAAGCCGCCGCCGGCCTGCAGCGTGGCCGAGGTGAAGACCACGCTGTCCACCGCCCCGTACAGCGTCGACGCCAGCGAGGCCCCCACGTCGATGGGCGCGGCGCGCAGGCTCAGGGTGCGGCCCCGGCTCTGCGCCCAGTAGACCTGCGCCGCGTCGTCGGCGCGCAGCACCGCGTCGAGGCACAGCGCGGAGTCCAGGGCCCGGCGGTGCACGCTGCCCAGGTCGGCGTCGTCTTCGGGGCACAGCGCGGCCATCGCCCCCAGCGTCTCGTGCACCAGCTTCGCCTCGCCGGCCACCACGTCCAGCGAGTCGGGGAGCAGCCGCACGTCGGCGCTGCCCTCGCCCGTCTCGGTGCGCAGCTGGAGCGCGCTGGCCACGTTCTCGAAGAGCACCTCGGCGCGCGCGCGCAGCTCCACCGCCAGGGCGATGAGCGTCGCGGAGTGGGCGTGCGTCTTCGGCGTGCGCTCCAGCACGTCATTCACCAGCGCGAACACCCGCCCCGACGAGAAGGTGAGGCCGAAGTGCTCGGTGGCCACGTCCTCCAGCGCGTGCGCCTCGTCGAAGATGACCGCGTCGTAGGCCGGCAGCACCCCCAGCTCGAGCGCCTCCCCCCGGCTCCGCAGCGAGAGGTCGGCGAAGAACAGCGCGTGGTTGACCACGATGAGCTGGCAGTCGGCGGCGGCGCGGCGGGCGCGGGTGACGAAGCAGTTCTCGTAGAACGGGCACTGGCTCCCGGTGCAGGAGTCGGGCGTGGTGGACACCTTGAGCCAGGTGGACCAGTCGTCGGGCACGTTCGACTCGCCGCGGTCGCCGGTGGCGGTGGTGAGCGCCCACTGGCGGAAGGTGTCCCAGTGGCTGGCCTCCTCCGGCAGGTCGAAGAGCGGGAACGACTCGAAGCGCTCGAACTTCGCCGCGCAGAGGTAGTTGGCGCGCCCCTTGAGCAACGCCGCGCGCACCGGCAGCCCCACCTCGTCGCGCAGCAGGGGGAGGTCCTTCGAAAAAATCTGCTCCTGCAGCGTGCGGGTGGCCGTGGACACCACCACCCGGCGACCGGACAGCAGGCTGGGCACCAGGTAGGCCAGGGTCTTCCCGGTGCCGGTGCCGGCCTCCGCCAGCAGGAAGCGGTGCTGCGCCAGCGCCCGCTCCACCGCGCGCCCCATCTCCAGCTGCTGGGGCCGCAGCTCGTAGCCGGGGAGCGACGCCGACAGCGCGCCCGAAGGACCCAGCACCCCGTCGGAGGTGAGCCCCTCGGGCACCGGAAAGCGCGGCTGGTCGTCACGGCCGGTAGACACGCCCGCTGCTTTTGCCATAGCCACCGGGCGGCCACCTATGTCGTCTCCCCGGCGCCTCATCTTCGCGACCTCAGTGGAAGGGATGCTCAAGGGCCTGGGGCCCCGGGCCGGAGCCTCCCTGCGCGCCGGCCTGCGCCTGCGGGGCTTCGACGTGGACCGGCTCCCGGCGGCCTTCCCCGTCGAAGAGTGGACGCCGCAGGTGCGCTTCATCGCCACCACCGCCTTCCCCGAGCTGCCCCTCGAGGCCGGGCTCCGGAAGCTGGGCTACGCGTACATGATGGGCTGGAAGGACACGTTGATGGGCAGCGCGGTGTCCTCGCTGCTGCGGGTGGTGGGGCCGGTGCGCTCCCTGCCCCGCCTCGACCGCGCCTTCCGCACCGCCAACAACTTCACCACCTCGAAGGCGGAGCTGCTGAGCGCCACCAGCGCGCGCCTCCACCTCAGCGACGTCTACGGGCTGCCGACGCTCTGGCAGGGCGTGCTCGAAGGGGGCCTCGCCCTCATCAACCGCCAGGGCGAGGTGCAGGTGGAGGACGCCCAGCCGCCCGGCGTCACCCTGTTCATCACCTGGCGTTGACCGTCCGCGTCATTCCCAGAAACCGTGCGCCCGGAATTGACGGCACTGAAAGCCCGGGGTTTCCTCGGACTTCGCTGCGCCCCCCTCACCCGGAAGTCCCCCATGCGCCTCCCCGTTCTCCTTGTTTTCGCGGCCGCGACGCTGTTCGTGTTGCCTTCCTGTAACTGTCAGCGCCAGCACCCGGAGACGACCCTCAGCAAGGAAGGCGAGCCCTGCGTCAACGACGACGTCTGCGAGACGGGCCTGTGCGACGCGGTCAACGGTGAGGCGGCGGTGTGCCTGCGCCCCTGCCTCATCGGCTGTCGGGAGACGGAGCTGTGCACCACCCTGGAGGGCGACCGCAAGGCCTGCGTGCAGGCCCGCGTGGGTCTCTGTGAGGCCTGCACCCAGGACAGCGACTGTCCGCAGCTGGCCGACAAGTGCCTGATGGTGGGCGAGACGGGCTTCTGCGGCCGCGACTGCAGCTTCGACGGGAAGTGCCCCTCTTCGTACAGCTGCATCGACGCCACCACCGTCACCGGCG
>CALNBU010000490.1 GCA_937875615.1 uncultured Archangium sp. | reverse complement strand
GGGAAAAGTGCGATGTGTGTAAGGCCCGCGTCGCCGCGGCGGTCTTCCCCTGTATGAACGACGCGCAGACAGAGACATGTGGAGGGCGCTGTGGATGTGCGCCCAGACCTGCTCAGGCAGGGTGCTGCTGCGGCCAGGTGTGCCGCTGCGGTGAAAAGTGCGATTGTCCACCCGCGTGCGGTTGCCCGAAGAAATGAGCGCGGTCGTCCCCAGGGCGCTGGAGCAGGGCCGCGAGGAGCTCGTGGCGTGGGCGCGCCGACGGGTGGGCCAGCGGGCCGAAGACGTGGTGCAGGACGCCGCGGTGCGGGCGCTGCGCTACGCGGATCGCCTCGAAGATCCCGCCGCCGCGCGCGCGTGGCTCTTCACCATCGTCCGGCGCCTGGTGACGGAGGCCGGGCCACGCGAGGCGGGTGAGCTCCCCGCCGCGTTGCCGGCGGAGTCTCCGGAGCCGCCCGACGCCTGCGGCTGCGTGCTCAAGCAGGTGCAGCACCTGCCCGAGGCCCAGTCGCGGTTGCTCCAGCGCGTGGCCATCGACGGCGAGAAGCTGGCGGAGGTGGCCAGGGAGCTCGGCATCACCGAGAACAACGCCTGGGTGCGGCTCCACCGTGCGCGCGCGGCCCTCAAGGTGCGCCTCAAGCGCCACTGCGGCACGGAGTCGCTGCGCGCCTGCCTCGACTGCGGCTGTCTCGAGCGCGGCTGCTGCCGCTGAGTCATCGCGGGGGCGCCACGGCCGGCGAGAAGCGGTAGAGGTGGTGGCATGTACCTCCCGCTCTCTCTGATGGCGGCGCTCGCGCTGAGCGCCGAAGGCAAGTGGACTCCGCAGCAGGTGCTGGAGCAGGGCCCGGCGTGGGTCCGGCAGCAGGGCTTCCAGCTCCCGCTGAGCAGGTTGTGGGACGAGAAGAAGCAGGGCGGGCTGCTGGCCAACGCGGTGCTCCTGCCGGGGTGCAGCGGGAGCTTCGTCTCGAAGGACGGGCTGCTCATCACCAACCACCACTGCGTGGTGGGCGTGCTGCAGGAGCACTCGACCACCGCGGAGAACCTGGTGCACGACGGCTTCGTGGCGCGGGCGCGGACCGACGAGCGGCGCTCGAAGTCGTACCGGGTGCAGGTGCCGCGCGCCTTCCGTGACGTGACGAAGGAGGTGCTGGCCGCCGTGCCTCCGGGGGCAGATGACCTGAGTCACTTCAAGGCCGTCGACGCCGCCGGCAAGCGGCTGGTGGCGGCCTGCGAGCAGCAGCCGGGCACGCGCTGCACCTTCGCCGCCTTCGACGGCGGGGCGTTCTTCACCCTCACCGAGTTCACCGAGCTGACCGATGTCCGGCTGGTCTACGCGCCGCCGCACGGGGTGGGGAACTTCGGAGGCGAGGTCGACAACTGGATGTGGCCCCGCCACACCGGCGACTTCGCGCTGCTGCGCGTGTACGAGGGCGACCGCCCGTACCAGCCCAAGTACTTCTTCCCGGTGTCCCGCGACGGCGTGAAGGAGGGCGAAGCGGTGGCGGTGCTGGGCTACCCGGGCACCAGCTTCCGGGCCTGGCTGGCCGAGGAGATGGCGGAGCGCCGCGATCGCTACTACCCGGCGGTGCGCGAGGTGCTGGGGGAGTGGCGCCGCATCCTCGAGGAGGAGAGCGCGCGGTCTCCGGAGGCGGCCATCGCCTGCGCGGACGACCTGCGCAGCCTGCTCAACGTGCTCAAGAACGGCGAGGGGCAGCTCGCGGGTTTGAAGCGTGGGCGCATCATCGAGAAGCAGCAGGAGGCCGAGGCGCGGGTCCAGGCGCGCGCTCCGGGCGCGGCGCTGGAGGCGCGGGAGGGGTTGCAGCAGTCGGTGAAGGACCGCGCCGCGGGCTTCGAGCGCGACTTCCTCTTCGACGTGGTGCCGCGCGGGCCGCGGTCGCTGTCGTGGCCGCTGCTGTTGGTGCGCCGCGCGTGGGAGGCGGAGCTGCCCGACGCCCAGCGGGAGGCCGGCTACCAGGAGCGGGATCTGGCCCGGCTCCGGGAGCAGCACGAGCGAGATCAATCGCGCTACTCCCGGGCCATCGACCGGCGGCTGCTGCTGGCGTGGGTGAAGCGGGCGCAGGCGCAGCGCGTGTCGTCGATCGAGAAGGCCTTCGCCGGCATCAAAGACGACGCGGCCCTCGCGAAGCGGGTCGACGAGCTCATGGCGGGCTCGAAGGTCTTCGGGCTGGAGGCGCGCAGGCAGATGTTCTCTGAGTCGCTCGCCCAG